>JBBSNU010000453.1:0-4731 GCA_038260455.1 Chroococcales cyanobacterium
GCGCGAGCTGTATTTTACGTTTAATTAGGTGGATTTATTTAGAATTTATAACAATTCTTTGTAAAAATCTAATAACTGCTCAGCTAAGGCTTTATTTGTATAATTGCTCATCGCTCTATGATAACCCCGATCGCCCAAATCAGCAGCAAACTCCCGCCGCTCCATCAATTGCTGCAAACAATCTCGCAAAATCCCCGCGTTTCCCTCCGGGAAGACTAACCCCGCATCGCCGATGACGTGGGGAATTTCCCCGCAGTCGGAACCGATAACTGGAATTTTACAAGCCATCGCTTCGATTAAAACATGACCGAATTGTTCTTTCCAACCCACAGCAGTTAAAGTTTTGAATTTATAGCTCGTTTGCGACGGCAATACCAAACAGTTCATTAAGTTAATATAGGGAGGGATTCTTTCGTGAGAAACGCTTTCTACCCAGATTATTCTGTCGCTGATTCCCCATTCTCTAGATTTTTCGGCGAGATGCGCCTGCAATTTTCCTTGTCCTACTAACAGCCATTTCCAAGAGCGTTCTTTTAATTGTACCAAGGCTTCTGCTAAAGTTAGCAGTCCTTTTTCTTCAACAAATCTGCCGACAAATCCTACCACAAAATCTGTCGGTTTAATGCCGAATTTTTTGGACAAATCAGCGTCTTTACCAGTAGGTAAAAATAAAGTTTCATCCACTCCGAGTTGCGGCATTACTTTCATTGCACCTTGATAGCCGCGGTCGCGCAAAATTTTCGCTCCGTCTAGGTTCCCTGCAATAATTCCGTCGGTGTGATTGAAATTGTAATTTTCTAATAATGAAACGGGCCAGTTCAATTTATAAGGCAGATTCCACCAGGTAAATAATATATTTTTTGCTTGCAATTTTAGCAATTTATTTAGTAATATTAGCTGAGCGCAAGCTAGGGACTTTGAACCTTGTTCGACTTGGATAATCTGCGGTCTAAATTCTTGTAATATTTTAATTAAATCTGGGCCAAATGTTAACAATCCTTGATTGTTTTGGCTGTAATTTGATAGGGGAACTACTTTAAATGAACCTTGTTGATAGAATTCGGTTTTGATGATTTTATTTTGTACGCCTCCGGGTTTCCAGCGTCGCGGCACTATAACTGTTACTTGAATGTCTGGTTCTAGGTGGGCTAATATTTTGAATTTTTCGCGATTGATGTCAACTATATATGTGTGGCTGGCGACCAGAATTCTCATTGTTTGGAAGAAGGAAGAAGGAAGAGGGAAGAAGGAAGAAGGAAGAGGGAAGAATAGGTATTGAAAATTTATGTTCGTTATTGATTGAGAAGGATTGTGCTACCCGCAGCCTCTGCGATTGCTTCACTTCTCTGCGCTGCATTTGCAATGATATCATTAAGCTTTTTTGTCTTGATGGGTGTAAATTTGTCCGTCGTTCCAGAGGGACTGAATTAATGTATTGATGGCGCTAATCAAGCCGAGGAGATAAAAAGTAAGTCTCAGGATTATTTTAAGGGGCGATCGGCTTTTATGGCAAGGCGGATTGCCCAAAACTTGGCAGTCAAAGAGTTTGGCGAAAAATCGCAGGCATTGAAAGGCTGTTAAATTTTTCAATCCCATGAGGAAGTGGTTGTGATAAAATGTGATTTGATATGCGATCGATCGCGTACTGACATCGTGACATCCGCCGCTCTCCTCCCCCAAGTGAACTAAACAGGCATCAGGATCGTACCAAATTTTCATGTTAGTCGATCGCAATCTCAAACAAAAATCCGACTCCTCTCGCACAGCACTCCCCGCAAACCGCTCATCAAACGTCAAACCCCACTCAGCAAAAACCCGCCTGCGAAACGACATATTGCAGCCTCTAGCCGAGAGCACCTGCTGCGGTTGTACCGTATGCACCAAATCGATAAAATACCAAGCAACGGCTGCATCCATCGCTTCGGGAGGCAAATATTCGATCGCCAAACCACTGAGAGAATTATCCAGTTTCATTCTGTCAAAAACCCTGCCCGCCACACATCCCACATCAGGTTTTTGTAAATAATTGCCAGCGTGAGCCGCCAAGAAACCATCTGGCAATTGTACATCATCATCAATAAATAAAATAATTTCTCCAACTGCGCGCCGCACTGCATAATTTCGAGCACCTGGTAAACTCGCCCAATCTACCCGAAACCACCTAATTTTTCCCGCATTTGCCAATTCGTTTAAATAAACCTGAGTTTCCAATTCGTGGGTGTGAGTTTGATCGATTACCAGCACTTCAAAATTATCGTAATTTTGCCGGATCGTATCAGCCAGTGTCTCTCGCAGGGGTTGCTCGCGATTGTAGGTGGGTATCACAACAGAAATCATCATGGCACTTGCCGCCAAAATATTCAATTTGAGATTTGAAATTTGAGATTTGAAGAATAAGGAAAATAGAAGAAGGAATATCAAAGCAGGAATATCAAAGCAGGATCAGAAATTAGTTTTAAACCAAGAGACTGCATCTCTATAATTTTTATTCTTCCTTCTTCCTTCTTCCTTCTTCCTTCTTCCATCGGACTGAAATCCGTTACATCCGTGGAGCGAATCCGTTGCCGAACTTCCTTCTTCCTTCTTCCTTCAGATCAAAGAGAATGGTATTTCTGAACTGCCAACACCAAATTATCAGTCCAGAAATTAGCCAATTCGGCGCTGGCAGCTTCTACCATAACTCGGATTAGAGGTTCAGTGCCAGAAGCGCGAACCAAAATTCGTCCCTGTTCTCCCATTGCAGTTTTAGCACGGACGATCGCCCCTTGCAAAATTTCGCACTCGTGCCATTTTAGGCGTTTTTCCCGATCGTCCACCCGCACATTTACCAGCAACTGCGGATAAGTTTGGAAACTGCCGCTGACCAATTGCGCTAAAGATTCCCCGGATTGGCGCACCAGCGAAGCTATATGCAAAGCAGTCAGCAAACCATCGCCACTAATACCGAAATGCGGACAAAGAATGTGTCCCGACTGTTCGCCGCCCAACATCGCACCGGTGCGCTGCATTTCAGCGTGAACGTGCTGATCTCCCACGTTCGTTCTAGTTAGTTTTCCCCCCAATTTTTCCCAAGCTCGCTCGAAGCCCAGGTTAGCCATTACAGTAGAAATAATTAAATTGGACGGTAATTGTTCGGAGGCGCGCAACTGCCGGCCCCACAGATAAAGAATGTAATCGCCGTCAATCGATCGACCTTTGTTGTCAACACCCAAAACTCGATCGGCATCGCCATCAAAAGCAAATCCCACATCGGCATTGTGTTCCAAAACCGCCGCTTGCAAACTATCGAGATGAGTAGAACCGCAGTTAACATTAATGCGATCGCCATCTGGAGAGTTGTGCAAACAGATCACATCCGCCCCCATTTGCTCAAATACCTGCGGCGCTAAACCAGCCGCCGCCCCCCAAGCCAAATCCAAAACCACCCGCATTCCCGACAAATTCATCTCTTGCAGCGAATCAGAGAGAGAAGCAGCATAATCTTTCACCAACTCCTGGCGGTGGTAGTGGTGTCCCAAAGCAAAACTAGCAACCGGAACCTTAGCCCCCCGGATTCCCGCTTCGATTTGTTCCTGCAACTGTTGCGACAGCTTAGAGCCGTTTGAGCCAAAAAACTTAATCCCGTTATCTTCAGGGGGATTGTGAGAAGCCGAAATCATCACACCGCCGACAGAATCCGAAATGCTTGCCAAATAAGCAACGCAGGGAGTCGGACACAAGCCCAAATTCCACACTTCTAAACCGGCCGCCGTCAAACCCGCAGACAGTGCCATTGCCAGCATATCGCTAGAATTCCTGCTGTCTTGCCCCAAAATCACAGGGCCCTGGTTGGGGGCATTTTGGCGGAGAACTTGCCCAGCCCAGAAGCCAATTTGCAGCGCTAGGGATGCTGTCAGCAATTCTCCCACTTTCCCGCGAATGCCGTCTGTGCCGAAGAGTTTTGTATTTGGCAGCGGGGCGCTATCTCCCAGCAGAATCGTATCGCGTTTGACTGGGCTTGCTGAATTAACAGCCGGAAACTCGCTGCCGCGATGGCGCGAAGGTGTCTGAACCATATTCACTCCTTTAGGACTATTCACACTCACACTTTGCGTTCATGTTACAACTGAAAGTCTTTATTTTCAGCGTAAACTTGATTTATTTCGGGGATTTATCAGGTAACGTACCCTGTCAACCTACGCACAAAGTTTAACTTTTCGGGAAAAATTTGTATCGGACTCAAGGGCATAACTTTTAGATAAGACGGCGGTTGAAACCGCCCGGTATTCTTATCCGAACCGTATTGGGGCATAGAAAGTTAATGCTGTATTGCCGTATATTTTTTGGCGGCAAATTTCTAGGCCGGGAATCGGTTGTGTCGATCGCTCCGGGCTGTGTTCGACGGCGATTTCGCCGTTTGGTGCTAGCATTTCTTGGCTGGCGATCGCGTTTAACACAGGTTCGTACAAGTCGCTGGCGTAGGGCGGATCGAAGTAAATGCGATCGAACTGCTGTCCTCCCAGCGCCGCCAATTTTGCCATCGCGTTTCCCCGCAGGATTTGGAATGTTTGGGACGAGTCTGCTACTTTCTCCCAGTTTTCATGAATAATCGCACAAGCTTTCGCCGACTGTTCGATGCCAGTAACACTCGCCGCCCCCCGACACAAAGCTTCTGCGCCCATCGAGCCGCTGCCGGTACAAATGTCAAGCCACCTGCAATCTGCGATCGTCCCCTGCCAAATATTAAACAAA
>JBBSNU010000454.1:0-4698 GCA_038260455.1 Chroococcales cyanobacterium
ATTTTAAAGTCCCAAAAGCCTTTCGATCCAACTTATTTGCTCGCTACCCCTTGACAGATCAAGACAGTATCTACCAATCTTGGTATTTTAGATATTTTTGGGGATTCGTGAAGATATAATTGCGATCGAAACGTTCGTAGTGCGGACTTTAGTCCGCTCCTTTTTGCGGAATAAAGTCCGCACTACGAACCAATTTTATCGTTTTTAATCGACCGGACACGATATAAGTTGGTATTATATTGTAGGGGCGGATTCACCAACAATCTGTAATTTACCTCCAGAATATCTATCAACCCGCCCTGACTGAACTAGGACAAAATCAAGCCATTTCTTCCTGCAATCCCTCACGGGATTTAGCTTTCATGCTGAATGCAAGAACACCAACTACCAATATCAAAACAACAATTGTTCTCCAGTGAATCAAAAAAGGCAGACCCGCCGCTAAATTTAATTCGAGCAAAATAAAGGTGGCGGGAAGCAGAATATTTGGGAACATCTCAGTTTTGCAAAAAGCATTTTTTTTAGTGTAGTGTGAGCGTCCCCGCTCGCGTATTGTACTCGCGAGCGGGGACGCTCGCACTATAAAATGCAAAACTGAGATGCTCCCGAAGATTTGCTATCGAAAAAAGCAAGACCGGCAATCTGAACAATATCGGTGTAGCCCGATCGCCCTTAAGACAGTTGGGTTTGTGGCCGCAACATTGGTAAACTGGGCTGTGTAGAATTATTGATCAACAGGTAAGCCCGTGCTAGACGAACAAGCTAAAAAGACCATCTTGCGGAAAATCCCCCACGGATTGTACATCTGCGGCGTCAAAGACGGGGAGGAACTCAACGGTTTCACCGCTAGCTGGGTGATGCAATCTTCCTTTACCCCTCCCTTAGTCGTCAACTGCGTCAAGCAAGACTCAAAATCCCACGCCATGATCGAATCCAGCGGAGTCTTTGCCTTGAGTTTTCTAGAAGCAGGACAAAAAGAGTTAGCCCAGAAATTCTTCAAGCCGCAGCGCCGCGTTGGCAATAAATTTGAGGATGTAGAATTTTATGCCGGGGCCGAAACTGGTTGTCCCATTATCTCCGACTCTCTCGGTTACATTGAGTGCAATGTTGTCGGCGCTGTAAAACACGGCGATCACACGGTGTATGTCGGAGAAGTGGTGGCCGCCGGCGTTCACCGAGAAGGCAATCCGTTGCTGTTAGAAAGCACTGGTTGGAATTACGGCGGCTAAAGACTTGGCCGTTGGTAGTTTCGCGCCCCCCTGCGCGCGAAACCTTCAGAAACCGGGTTTCTATGAGTTTTTACGATGAGTAACGAGAAATTTCCGAGAAACCCGGTTTCTTGCCCGTGCGCGTAGTTAGGCGGCGCATAATTAATAAAAAATCGGCGACAATCTTGTCCGCGTTTTCGGCAGTTAAAATTGGAACGTGGACGAAAATACATTTAGCGCCAAGTCGAACATCGAAAATATGCTTTAAAACCGCATAATAGAGGTCTTCGCAAACATATTTCCCGGCTTCGTGACTGATTTCTGTGGCGGCTAAACCAGCGACTAGCGGTTCAAGATTAACTGCTGTTTTCAAAATGTCCGTATCGCAGCAAGCGCAGGATTCTACGGTTAATTTTTGCCTGCTTTCTGCCATACCGCAGCAGATAATTATATCTGGTTGGAGTTGGTTGATTTGGGCGATCGTCAAATTCGCTGCTAGCTGGGAATCTACGGGCAGTTTCCTCAAAAAAGTCAGGGAATCAGGCAAAGATTGAATTTGGGAAATGTTGGCTAATAAATCGTCAGAAGAATTTGATTTCTGATGCGGCAGCCAAGTGTCAAATGAGGTTAGCAGGATTTTGGTATTCATATCATCTCCCGTAAATTGACGCGCAGAAAACCTTGTCGCTGGCTAGGGGCGAGTGTCAAAAATCCTCTGGTTTTACAGCAGAGATACTGATGAACCCGCCCCTACGACTCTCGAATTTGGGAATAAGGAATTGAAAATTCATCAGACTAATGACTGATGACTAATGACTAATGACTAATGACTAATGACTAATGACTGATGACCAATGACGTTTTGTGCAATAATACTGAAAATTGATAATATAAGGCAAGTAAGTCAATGTCTGTCATCGCAGTAGTAGACTATGACATGGGCAATCTGCACTCGGTCTGTAAAGGCTTGGAAAATGTGGGTGCAGTGCCAAAAATTACGGATTCTCCTGCTGAAATCGAGCAGGCTGATGCGGTGGTTTTGCCGGGAGTTGGTTCGTTTGACCCGGCAATGCAGAATTTGCGATCGCGCAATTTGATAGAACCGATAAAAAGTGCGATCGCCTCCGGGAAACCTTTTTTAGGCATCTGTTTGGGTTTGCAAATGCTGTTTGACAGTTCCGAAGAAGGTACAGAACCGGGATTAGGAATTATTGCCGGAAAAGTGCGCCGATTTCGATCGGAACCGGGGTTAACCATTCCGCACATGGGATGGAATCAATTAGAATTCACTCAACCAAATTTGCCACTGTGGGAAAATATTTCATCTCAACCTTGGGTTTATTTAGTGCATTCCTATTACGTCGATCCGGTGGAATCAACAGTGAAATCTGCGGTGGTGACACATGGAACTCAGACAGTGACGGCGGCGATAGCTAAAGATAATCTAATGGCCGTACAATTTCACCCCGAAAAATCTTCCACTACGGGATTGCAAATGCTGTCAAACTTTGTCAATCAAGTGAGAGCAAAAGTAGGCGCTTAGGAATGAAATTTTAATAACTGTTACTTGTTGCTTGTTACCAGGAAGAGCCTGGTAATACCATTTTTCTAAAGATATGCTATAGATGAATTCTTAGCCCCCCCTTAGTAAGGGGGGGTTGGGGGGGTAATATTTAGCGCTACTTTATGAAATTGGTATAACAAGCAACACCCGATTTATTCAATAAATCGGGTTTTTAGTAAATCAGCTATTACAGTGAGCGATCGCCAATCTTATTTGAGACACTTTAAAATTACCACCGATCGCGCCGTCACCGGAACAGCTTTCCCCTTGGCATAAATTCGCCCTTGAGATTCAACAAATTTCGGTTCAGCAGTGTCAAGCACAGCAATCCACGGCAAACTTTGAAAGCGAGGGGGAATCACAAAATCGAGCGTCTCCCAATAAGCATTGAAAAACAACAGAAAACTATCATCAACAATCCGTTCGCCGCGAGCATTCGGCGTGGCAAGTTCTTTACCATTGAGGAAAATGCCGATCGCCTTAGCATATCCCACTTCCCACTGTTCGTCAGTCATTTCCCGGCCATCTGGGTTAAACCAAGCAATATCGCTAACTTCAGAACCGTGAATGGCGCGCCCTTGGAACCACTTACGCCGCCGAAACACCGGATGTTCGCGCCGCAAGCGGGTTAACTCGCGGGTAAATTCGAGTTGCTCGGCGTTTTTAAACTGCAATCCCCAATCCACCCAAGAGATTTCGTTATCCTGACAGTAAGCATTATTATTGCCCCCTTGAGTGCGCCCCATTTCGTCTCCAGCAACGATCATGGGGATACCTTGAGACAGCAGTAACGAAGTTAATAAATTCCGCTTTTGTCGTTCTCGCAACGCCTGCACTTCGGGATCGTCGGTTTCCCCCTCCCCAGCACAGGGGTCTGGCAGGGGTGGAAATTCTCCTTCTTCTAGCGGTTCCATCTGTTGGAATTGCACCATCGTACAGTTCCACGATCGATTGTGGTTTTCCCCGTCGCGACTGTCTTCGCCGTTAGCTTCGTTGTGTTTCTCGGTGTATGTCACCAAATCGTGCAGGGTAAACCCGTCGTGGGCGGTGATAAAGTTGATGCTGGCATGGGGTCGCCGTCCGTTAGTTTCGTACAAATCGGAACTTCCGGTAAAGCAGTAGGCAAACTGAGAAAGGGTTTCGTCGGTTCCCCGCCAAAAGTCGCGCATGGTATCGCGGTAGCGACCGTTCCACTCAGACCACAGCAAGGGAAATTTTCCGACTTGATAGCCGCCTTCGCCGATGTCCCAGGGTTCGGCGATTAACTTCACATCGCACAAAACCGGGTCTTGGTGGATGATGTCGAAAAAGGCGGCAAAGGTATCAACGCGATCGGTTTCCCGTGCTAAAACCGTCGCCAAATCGAAGCGGAACCCATCGACGTGCATTTCCAACACCCAATACCGCAAGCTGTCCATAATCAGCTTCAACACTTGGGGATGGCAGATATTGAGGGAGTTGCCGCAACCGCTAAAATCCATGTAGTAGCGGCGATTGTCTTCCACTAGGCGGTAGTAAACGGCGTTGTCGATGCCGCGAAACGAGACGGTCGGGCCCATGTGGTTCCCCTCTCCGGTGTGGTTGTAGACCACATCGATAATCACCTCAATGCCAGCAGCGTGCAGGGCTTTGACCATTTCCTTAAATTCATTCACCTGTTCGCCGGTGTCGCCGCTGGCGCTGTAGCAGGAGTAAGGTGCGAAATAGTTAATCGAGTCGTAACCCCAGTAGTTACGCAGTCCCTTGCCTTCGAGAAAGCCCGGACAGCCCATGAATTGGTGGACGGGGAGGAGTTCGACAGCGGTAATTCCCAAGGATTTGAGATGGTCGATGGCGGCGGGATGGGCGAGTCCGGCGTAGGTTCCCCGTAAGGGTTCGGGAATGTCGGGATGCAGTTGGGTAAAGCCTTTGACGTGCATCTCGTAG
>JBBSNU010000455.1:0-4696 GCA_038260455.1 Chroococcales cyanobacterium
CAAGCTTCGTCTAAGACAGCTTTGGGGCTATCTTGAAGCTCGGCGCGGACTGATTGACTCAGGCCAGGAACGAGTAAAGATATCGAAGCGGTTGTGGCCATCGCCCCAGTGAACAGGGCTGCCTGTAACATAGAAAAGCGTCTGCGGGCTTGATTCATTGAATTTGGCTCAATTCGATTTTAGATTTTTGATTTGAGGTTTTATATTGCTAAAAAATCTCAAACTACCATTTAAACTATTGTGTGGAGGCTCCACCATCCCTTTGGATAGTTTAACGAGATTCATCGCCGATCGCCAACCAATCATGACTGTATTTTCTATAAACTTAATTTTAAACTTAGATTTGAAGGTGCCGTGCAAGCTAAAATCGAACAATTTTCGCGTAAGTGGTTGAGCCTGCTCGTCACTGGAGCGATCGGCTCTGCAGCGCTGGCGGGAGTGATTACCATGCAGTCGATCGGGCAATTGGGAGGAATGCCCGCAACTAGCGTTCAGGGGCAGAAGCCTGTCTCTGCAATGTCTGCCGCCAGTTTCAAGCAAGCCTCCCAGCAAGAAGTGCAGCAAGAAGCCCTGCGGCTAAAAATGCTCAAAACACTTCCTAGTTTTGGGTTTGACAATTTAATTGCCGACTGGACATTTCTGAAATTTTTGCAGTATTTTGGCGACGATGAAGCCCGAGATGTGACGGGCTACAATCTCAGCCAAGATTATTTTGACATAATTACTCGGCGCGATCCGCGCTGGGCTGACATCTACCTGTTTCTGTCCACAGCCGTTTCTTTTTATCAGGGAAAGCCTGAAACTGCTGTTAAGTTTATAGAGCGCGGTACTAACGCCCTTTCGCGGCAAAATAATCCCCAAGCGTGGATTGTGTGGCGAACGAAAGGTCTTGATGAGTTGCTGCTGTTGGGCGATATTCCCGACTCAATGCGCTCTCACGAAATGGCCGCTGATTGGGTAGAAAACACAGCCGACGGCCCGAAATTAGCGCCGCTGTTTCGAGCAACTGCTGAGTATTTGCGCCGAGATCCAGATAGCGTGCCGGTGCGGTTTAATGCTTGGAGTACGGTTTATGCTCAAACAACTGATAAGTTGGTGCGGCAAAGGGCGAAACAAGCTCTTGTTAAGTTGGGAGCTCAGGTAAAAAAAGATAAGGATGGAAACGAGAGTTTTATTTTGCCGCCCAGAAAGTAGGGCGTGCCTAGCAAGCACCGGAGATGATGTTTAGCGCAAGTCTTAAAATAGTTTGATTTCTGTTTGAGTTAATTCGCGCCATTCACCGGGTTTGAGGCCTTCGAGACGCAAATGCCCGATCGCGCTTCTCACCAGCCGCAGCGTCGGAAACCCTACTGCTGCGGTCATCCGGCGCACTTGGCGGTTCCGGCCTTCGGTGAGAGTCATTTCCAGCCAAGCTGTGGGCACGTTTTTGCGAAATCTAATCGGCGGTTCGCGGGGCGGCAAAGGTGGTTCTGCTGACAATAATTGCACTTTTGCCGATCGAGTCCGATAATCTTGAATTGTGACACCAGTTTGCAAAGCTGCGATCGCACCCGCATCTGGAACCCGTTCCACCTGCACCAAGTAAGTCCGGGGATGAGCGAATTTCGGGTCACTGAGGCGATGCTGCATTTGTCCATCATCGGTTAACAGTAACAAACCTTCGCTATCGCGATCGAGCCTTCCCACCGCATAAACATCAGGAATCGGAATATAATCCTTCAGAGTTCTGCGTTTAACTTCCCCTGAATTATCAGTGAATTGAGTTAAAACATCATAGGGTTTGTAAAATAGAATGTAACGATAAGGCATGACCAATTAACGATTAAAAATGTACAAACAGTGCGAGCATAAACAATATAAATCCGTAAAAAACCACTTTCTATCTCTCTTGCCTCCCTTCTCTGCGCCCTCTGCGCCCTCTGCGGTTAAAAAAAAATCTTATTAACCAACGATTCAAACCAGCTATAAAATCTTCTGCCTTTAACAGCCTCGTAAATCTCAACTACCCAACTTTACCATGCCCGAAGCCACACACCGCATTTGCATCGTCCTAGGAACTCGCCCAGAAGCGATCAAACTAGCCGCTGTAATTCAACTGTTCAAAAAATCACCAATCTTTGACACCCAAGTAATTTTAACCGGTCAGCACCGAGAAATGGTCGAGCAAGTAATGCAAATGTTCGACCTCAAAGCCGATCGCGATTTAGCAATTATGCAGCACCAGCAAACCCTAACCGACATTACATCCCGCAGCTTGCAGGGTTTGGAAGCTTGCTTTAAGGAATTGCAGCCGGAAATCGTATTAGTTCAGGGCGATACAACAACAGCGTTTGCAGCAGCTTTAGCTGCATTTTACCAGAAAATACCAGTCGGTCACGTAGAAGCCGGATTGCGAACCGACGATTTGTTCAATCCCTATCCCGAAGAGGCTAACAGGCGGTTGATATCTCAGCTCACAAAGCTGCATTTTGCCCCAACAGCGCTGGCTGCAGAGAATTTAGGGCGATCGGGCGTTTTAGGAGAAATTCACCGTACAGGCAACACAGTAATCGACGCTCTATTATCCGTCGCCAAACGCGAACCAGAATGCAAAATTCCCAACCTAGATTGGAGCAAACATCGAACTATTTTAGCAACAGTCCACCGCCGCGAAAATTGGGGAAAACCCTTAGCAGGAATTGCGCGAGCATTCATCCAAATCTTAGATAAATTTCCCGATACAGCCTTACTCTTACCACTGCACAAAAACCCAACCGTTCGGGAACCTTTAAAATCTCTTTTAGGCGACCATCCGAGAATCTTTTTAACAGAACCGTTGGACTACGCCGAATTAGTAGGAGCCATGCAGAGAAGTCATTTAATCCTCACAGATTCCGGCGGCTTGCAAGAAGAAGCACCGAGTTTGGGCAAGCCAGTTTTAGTATTGCGAGAAACCACAGAAAGACCCGAAGCAATTGCCGCCGGAACCGCTAAACTTGTCGGTACAAATTCTGATACAATTTTCACAGCAGCCGCAGAATTGCTCAGTGATTCTACAGCTTACGACGCAATGGCAATGGCAATCAATCCCTTTGGCGACGGTTTAGCAGCCTCCCGGATTTTGAAAATAGTTGAAGACTACTTTTCTGATTAAAAACTAATCCTAAAATAGGTTTGTAGTGAGGACTTTAGTCCGCATCCATCATAGGACTAAAGTCCTCACTACAAACCAATATGATTGTGGTCATTCTAGGGAAAATAATCTAATTTAAAATCGAATAAAGTGCGCCGAATAGCACCTTATACCATTTTTATAAAGATGTGCTATCGATGAAGTCTTAGCCCCCGCCTTACTAAGGGGGGGTTGGGGGGGGGTAATATCTAGCGCTACTTTATGAAATTGGTATTAGAACTATTACCAATCTCCACCGCCGCCGTCACCACCAGAGTCACCACCGCCAAAGCTACCGCCGGAGTCGCTACTGCTGCTACTGCTGTAATCGCTGCTGCTACTGCTGTAGTCGCCACCCCCGCCGTAATGGTTGTGGTTGTTACTGTTGTAATTGCGATTTTTACTGGTGTAATTGCGCGGATAACGGCGGTGTTGGGAACGAGATTTCCGATAAAATAAGCTGCTAAATGTCCTGAAGATCATGAAGCAAGGTAGAAAAAATGCTATGAATGCTATGAATAACAACCAAAGTAAGCCAGAGATGAAATTCCATGAATCTTCACCTGTGGACTTATTATTCGTAACAACTGGTGATTCAGCAGGTATTGGCGACGGTGTTAGCGCTTGAGATGGTACTATGGGAGCCAAGGGCAGCGCGTTTTGAGATTGCACGTTTGCGATCGGAGTTTGTAAAACATTAACTAACGCCTTTGTCCCCGCCAATGTACCCCCGTCAAAGTCCTGCTGTTTAAATCTGGGCGTAATTTCCGTTTGAATAATACTCACCGTTTTCGCATCGGGCAAAATGTTTTGAAGGCCCGAACCAGTCTCAATCTGAACGCGGCGTTCACCCGATGAAATCAACAATAAAACTCCGTTATTTTTACCTTTCTTACCAATTCCCCAAGAGTTAAATAATTCTGTAGAAAATGCCTTTGGTGTCGCCGATGGCTTAGTGTCAGGCACTGTCACAACAGCGATTTCTGAGCCATTTTTTGCCTCCAACTCCGCAATCATCTGATTTAGCTGAGTTTCCGTGCTGTCACTGAGAATATTCGCTTTATCTGTTACCCAAGTGTGATTTTGGCGTGGATTGGGTACTTCTTGTACTGTTATAGCTTGACTCGCTACCGGAAAGGCCATTGCCGAGAAGCACAGCAAACTGCTAAAAATGATTTGTTTTTTGCTAGATTGTAATTGCATCGTTTCAGTCTCCTGAATAAGTGCCAATCAAAAATTTAAATAGATATGTCCGCCTAATTACAATTAAATAACCAGCTTGCTGTTATGTCAATTCATATTATTCAGAAGTTCGATTCATAAAAGTCATATTTTTAGCGGCTTCTGCACCTTATACCATTTTTCTAAAGATATGCTATAGATGAAGTCTTAGCCCCCCCTTACCAAGGCTACCGTGTACACACAAGTGGATTATGAGCTAGTTTCCACCCCAAAAAGATGGATTCAAATAGCCGGAGTCCGTGAACCAGGGTAGGCATTCCCGGAGGTCTCTGAGAACTATAACCAGACCAACCACCCAGTCGA
>JBBSNU010000456.1:0-4695 GCA_038260455.1 Chroococcales cyanobacterium
CCATGAATCTGCACCACCATAGAAGCCAAATAATTGCCCCAACGAGCCGCTTTTGTAGCACTCAAACCATTAGTAAGCCCAAACAAAACACCGCCGGCAAAAGCATCACCAGCACCCACAGTATCGATCGCCTTTACGGGAAATCCAGCCACATCCACAATCTGTTTGTTCTCCACCACCATGCAGCCCTTATCCCCATTAGTGATAAAAGCCAAATCGGAAATTTCGCTCATCTTCCGAGCACACTCTTCCAGAGATTCCTCCTTGAAAAAACTGCGAACTTCATCACAATTGCAAAAAATCACATCGCAATATTCCGAAACCACCTTGTGAAAATCATCCGCAAATCGATCGACCAAAAAGCCATCCGAAAAAGTAAAAGCCACCTTCACACCCAGACGCTTAGACTGTTCCATCGTCTCAATACTAGCCTTTCTCGGTTCAGGAGCATCCCAAAGATAGCCCTCAACATAACTATACTTGCAGTGAGACAGGCGATCGACATCAATATCAGTCGCCGCCAGAGTAGTAGAAACCCCCAAATTAGTACACAGAGTGCGTTCCGCATCCGGCGTAGTCAGCACGACACAAGTACCAGTCGGCCCGTTCGACTCAGCAGGATGCACATTAAAATCAATCCCCGCCTCCAGCAAATCTTTGCGGTAAAATTCGCCGTTAGTATCCTTAGCAACCTTCCCGGAATAGTAGCCTTTACCGCCACTCTGAGCCAAACCAATCATCGTATTGGCGGCAGAACCACCCGATCGCATTTGCAGCGAAACCTGCTCCAAATCGTGCAAAATCCCCCCCTGCGTTTCCGAATCCATCAGCGTCATCCCGCCGCGATTCAGCCCGTGCTGGAGAACAAATTCATCTTCCACCAATGCTAAGATGTCTACAAGGGCATTGCCCACGCCAAACACATCCACAGAACCGGAACTTTGATTATTTTCAGTCATTGTTACTTTTTGGTTTACACTAACTATCAACTCTATAATAAATCGGATAAAAGTCAACATCCAAAATTCACCATTACAAATTCCAATCTAAAAATCCATAATTTAAAACCACAAATCACCAATTTTCAATCCAAAATCCAAAATCCAAAATCCAAAATCTAAAAACACAAATCCCCAATCGCCAATCCAAAATCCCCAATCCAAAATCCACAATCTAAAATCTAAAATCGATATGTCTTACCTCCCACCTTTGATTCAGCAAATGTTGCAGCCGGGGTTTTACCCGCACAGTGTCACAGAACCGGTGCAGCTAATTCAGACTCATGCTTCCTTTGTTTTGCTAACCGGAGATTATACATACAAAATTAAGAAGCCAGTCAATTTTGGCTTTATGGACTATTCAACCTTGGAAAAAAGACAGCATTTTTGCACCCAAGAATTGCTGATGAACCGCCGCACAGCACCGGAAATTTATCTCGAAGTTTTGCCAATTATTCAAAGGGGCGATTTGTTTAAAATTGTGAGCGATTCAGCGGAAATAAATCCGGCAGAAGTTGCAGTAGAATACGCGGTGAAAATGCGGGAATTCCCTCAAAATTCACTGTTTCTAAGTTTGTTGGATCGGGGACAGTTGACCGAGCAACTGATGGCAGACTTAGGGCGGGAAGTTGCCAAGTTTCACAGCACGGCAATTAGTAATAGCTACATTCGCACATTTGGCGAAGTCAGTCAAATTCGCACAGCAATAGATAACAATTATCTGATTTCTCAAAAATATATCGGCGGGCCGCAGACTCAGACTCAATATCAAGAAACTAAAGATTATACTGATGCGTTTTTTGCGAAAAATTCAGAGTTATTCGAGCGGCGGATTGCCAATAATAAAATTCGCGAGTGTCACGGAGATTTGCACTTGCGGAATATAGCATTGTGGCAAGATAAAATATTGCTGTTCGACTGCATTGAATTTAACGAGCCTTTTCGTTTTGTTGACGTGATGTACGATGTCGCTTTTACCGTCATGGATTTGGAATCGCGGGGGCGCAGAGATTTAGGAAATGTTTTTCTCAATACTTACATCGAACAAACCGGTGACTGGGAAGGAGTGCAAGTGCTGCCGCTTTATTTGAGCCGTCAAGCTTATGTTAGAGCAAAAGTTACTTCGTTAATGTTGGACGATGCCTCGGTTTCAACAGCCCAAAAAGCCGAGATTTCACAGACAGCGGCTCATTACTATAAATTAGCTTGGGAATACACAAAACCGCGCCGGGGAAAGTTAACTTTGATGTCTGGTTTGTCTGGTTCTGGGAAGAGTACGGTGGCTCGATATTTGGCAGCCCGCACAGGTGCAATTCAGATTAGATCCGATGCTGTTCGCAAACATTTAGGCGGAATTCCTTTAAATGAACGCGGCGGGCAAGATTTGTATTCGGATGAAATGACGGCGCAGACTTATGGTAGATTGTTAGAGTTGGGTATGGTTCTGGCTGACCGAGGTTGGGATGTGATTTTAGATGCTAAGTTCGATCGCCAAAACTTGAGAACCGATGCGATTAATCTGGCTCAATCCCACGGCTTGTCCTGGCAAATCATTTACTGCACCGCACCAATTGCTGTATTGCGAGAACGGCTGCAACAGCGCCGGGGCGATATTGCCGACGCGACAGCAGAACTATTGAGCTCGCAGCAAGCAGAAGCAGAACCTTTTACAGAATTTGAGCAAATTTCTGTAAACATTATAGATACCGCGCAAGACTTAGAGGTACAATTAAACTTGATTTGTGGAGAGTAGTTGCAGCGCGATCGCCCTTGCCAATCTTACTTGTCTGCTAATATTGTCAATATCTTTCTGTATTATTACAAACACAACTTGCAGCTAATGCCAAAATTTACCGGAGACTCCAAGGGGTTTAGCCCCGCGCTGATATGGTTTGTGTTGTTTACCGTTGGGTTTCGCTTAGTCGGATGTAGCCTGCCCGTGAGTCTCGGCCTTGGTGTCCTCGGCGGTGTGGCAGCAGGTTTAATAGTCGCTTGGTGGCACAACGAACTACTACTCAACCCAAATACAGGTTCTAAGGATAAAACCTCGGACGCTATACTCAATAAAGAAGTAGTGGAAACGGGCGGCAATAGATATATCAAAAGCTCTAGGCGTGAAGCTAATTCACTGTTTGACTGGCTGTCGAAAACTGAAGACCGCCGCTAAGCTGTTGCTCATATAGATTGTGTATGGCGATTGAGGGGGAGAGGGGGAGAAGGGGAGAGGGGGAGAGGATTTGACGATTTTTGATGGTCATCAAAATATACAATTTAAATCCACAACAGCTTAGCACATAAAAAAGTTTTTAGTATTGAGTTTTGAGCTTTAAGTTAAAGAGTTCAAAATTAAAAACTCAATCATAAAAATTCAACTTTTAGACCGAGATAATTACCATATCCCGGCGCAGTCTAAAGCTTATATATCTTGAAATCATCTGCGTCTATTTCCGTTCATCTGCCTTGAATCTGCGGTTTTCGTATTAATAAAATATTGGCAATAAGTCTACCAATTACCAATTACCAACCGCTAACGAGCAATTTGAATTATTTGCTGAATGTTTGTATTTCTGTCTAAACTACTGCCGCTGTTTATTTATCCTTTGGGGTTGAGTTGCTTGTTAATGATGGCGGCTTTAATCGCGCTTTGGAAGCGTCCCAAATGGGCAGCACCGCTAATGGCTGGGGCTCTAATTATTTTACTGCTCGGAAGTAGCGGTTGGGTGTCAAAATCGTTAGTTCGATCGCTCGAATGGCAAAACATACCAACCGCCGAACTCCCGCAAGCTGAAGCGATTATCGTCTTGGGCGGCGGTGTCAAAGCAGCTTTACCTCCCCGCCCTTGGGTAGAATTGGGGGAAGCGGGCGATCGAATAATTTACGCTTCCCGACTTTACCGTCAAGGCAAAGCTCCCCTGTTAGTGCTCAGCGGCGGTAGAGTAGATTGGAAAGGCGGCGGATCTCCCGAATCGGCAGACATGGCAGAAATTGCTCAAACAATGGGCGTACCGGCATCAGCAATTCTGCAAGATCCCGATTCGCACAATACTTATCAAAATGCCGTCAACGTGCGGCAAATCTTAGATGCTAAAGGTGTAAAAGGACAGGTTTTGTTAGTGACATCGGCGATGCACATGACTCGATCGCTCTTAATTTTCCAGCGCCTGGGAATAAAAGTAATTGCGGCACCAACAGACTTTCAGATAACGCAGCAGAATATCGCAGCATCTCAAAATACCTGGCAAACAGTCGCGCTGGACTTATTGCCAGATACCTATTATCTAAATCAGTCTAATAAAGCTTTGAAAGAATACATCGGCTTAATCGTCTATCGGCTGCGCGGATGGCTTTAGCAGATTTTAGATTTGGGATTTGGGATTTTAGATTGAATATCTTAAGCTAAGAAGGAAGTTCGGCAGCGGATTGTGTAGCGGATGTAACGGATGCAAGAATTCCCACTGACAACTATCCACTGTCAACTGTCAACTGTCAACTGTCAACTGTCAACTGACAACTGACAACTGACAACTGACAACTGTGTTAGCTTAAAGTCATTACACCAATATTTGCCACAGTCGCCCCCAAACAGTTATGTTGCCCCACGAGCTACAAAACATTGTCCCAGAACCGACTCCAACGGCCGAAATTTTTCAGAGACACCAAGTTGTCCGCGAGTTTTACAACGAAGTTAAGTACCGTC
>JBBSNU010000457.1:0-4693 GCA_038260455.1 Chroococcales cyanobacterium
AATAGTGGTCAAGATAGTGCAATTGTATCACTGATTCGCTATCGCTCAACTTGTTTCTGGTTCGTTTTCATCCCGTCACCCACCTGAGTACAGGTAGGGTGCGGGACTTCCCACTCACATTCAGTTAAATCGAAGGAAAGCGCAAATCCCCGCCCGCTTTCCTTCCCAGCTAAAGCTAGGGGTTTGCGACTACCGCAAACCTTTATAGGCAAAGATCCTCAGCGGGAAAAGCTCATGAAAACTCTTAAGTCCTCAGATACAGATTCTGTTCGTGCTTACTTGCGGGAAATCGGCCGCGTTCCCTTGTTGACCCATGAGCAAGAAATACTCTACGGGAAACAGGTACAGCGATCGGCGGCACTGCATCAGGAGAAAAAGATTTTAGCCGAAGAGTTAGGCCGCGACCCGACGGCGGCTGAATGGGCACAGGCAGTCGGGCTGTCTGAGGCACAGTTGCAGCGGACGATCGACCACGGGGACAGGGCAAAGCGCCAAATGGTGGAAGCAAATCTCCGCCTGGTAGTGTCTGTCGCCAAAAAATATATCAAGCGCAACGTAGATTTACTCGACCTCATTCAGGAAGGGACGATCGGGATGCAGCGGGGAGTCGAAAAATTTGACCCGACAAAGGGCTACAGATTTTCAACTTATGCTTATTGGTGGATTCGTCAGGCAATTACACGGGCGATCGCCGAAAAAGGTCGCACCATCCGCCTGCCGATCCACATTACCGAAAAACTCAACAAAATTAAAAAGGCTCAGCGCCAGCTAGCTCAAGAGCTCGGCCGCGCGGCTACTTCTGCAGAGTTGGCTGCCGAGTTAGATTTGACTCCCAAGCAAATTCGCGAATATCTCGATCGCGCGCGCCTACCACTTTCCCTGGACTTGCGCGTGGGAGACAATCAAGATACTGAGTTGGGCGATTTGTTGGAAGATACGGGTACTACTCCAGAAGATTTTGCCCTGCAATCTTCCCTGCGGACTGACTTAGACCAACTGATGGCGGAACTGACTCAGCAACAGCGAGATGTGCTAGCCTTGCGGTTCGGTTTAGAAGACGGGCAAACCTTAACTTTGGCAAAAATAGGCGATCGACTCAACATCAGTCGGGAACGGGTGCGGCAAATCGAACGGGAAGCTTTGACCAAACTCCGCAAGCGCAAGCAAGATATCAACGACTATCTAGCCAGCTAGCTAGATTGGGAATCGAGGCGATCCGGACGCACCAGATCGCCAATTCCCATCTAAAAATCGTAAAAACCGTCGCCTTTAATTCGGTTGTGCCCACTCAGTGCTGGTAACTGTCCTGCTACATTAGTAATTACTTAGTAATAAAGATCAACAGCGATCGGATCAGGTAATGGTTATTTAATTTAACCGCCCGCATCTCAAATAATAAGCTGTCTCTGAAACGGAGGTACTCGTGAGTAATTCATCTAATAAATCCCCAGAATTTTTTGAAGAAGACGGAGAAAATGCCAATTTATTATGGCAATACGTGCAGTCAATGGCTCCCGACACTGTTTCTCAGTTGTCTAAACCGACTTCTCATGAAGTCTTTCAAGTAATGGAGCGAAATATTGTCGGACTCTTGGGGAATTTGCCTTCGGAACACTTCGGGGTGACAGTGACTACCAGTCGCGAACATTTGGGTAGATTGCTCGCCTCGGCCATGATTAGTGGTTATTTTCTTAAAAATGCCGAACAGCGCATGACTTTTGAAAAGTCGATACAAGCCAGTGAGAGACACGGCTCGGAAGATTAGTCGATTATTAACATTTAAGCTGTACAAATGTCAAGCCCCCTTCGCAAGATGGGGGCTTAAAATTTTAGATACTTCGGCTTCGCTCAGTACAAGTTTTAGATTTTAGATTTTAGATTTTAGATTTTAGATTAAATAATTGAATAATTATTGATATTATTACTAAATTACTAAATTACCGATGACCAATGACCAATGACCAATTCCCAATGACTAATGACCAATTCCCAATGACCAATGACCAATTCCCAATGACTAATGACTAATGACTAATGACTAATGACTAATTCCCTATTAATATATAGCAGTTCTCAGAAAGATGAGGTATGCCCAATGCCCAATGCCCAATGACCTGTTTGGCCAATGCCCAATGACCTGTTTGGCCAATGCCCTGTTTGGCCAATGCCCTGTTTGGCCAATGACTAATGACTAATGACTAATTCCCTATTAATATATAGCAGTTCTCAGAAAGATGAGGTATGCCCAATGACCTGTTTGGCCAATGACCTGTTTGGCCAATGACCTGTTTGGCCAATGACCTGTTTGGCCAATGACCTGTTTGGCCAATGCCCAATTAATAATATAATATGTCTCTTTCTCCTGTGCCCCACAAAGTTATCGGCGTTGCTGCGATCTGGAACGATCGCCAACAAATTTTGATTGACAAGCGCCGACAACACGGACTGCACGGGGGTTTCTGGGAGTTTCCGGGCGGTAAAATAGAGCCTGGGGAAACGATCGAAGCTTGCATACAACGGGAAATTATGGAGGAGTTGGGAATTGTCGTCGAAGTGGGCGATCGCCTGATTACAATTGACCACGACTATACTAAATTTACAGTTAGGCTCTACGTACACCACTGCCGCCACGTCAGCGGGGAACCGCAAACGATCGAATGCGATGAAATTCGCTGGGTGTCACTAGACGAAATTGATCAGTTTACTTTCCCCAAAGCCAACGAACAGATTATCGCTGCACTGCGGCAAAGTTGAGCTGTAATGTCAAATTTGTTGCTATTAACTGTCAACTGTCAACTATCAACTATCAACTATCAACTATCAACTGTCAACTGTCAACTGTCAACTGTCAACCATCAACTGTCAACCATCAACTGTCAACCATCAACTATTTTTGGAGAGGCAGAGTAAAGTGAAAACAAGTGCCTCGATCGGGTACAGAGTCTACCCAAATTTGACCGTAATGGGCGCGGATAATGCCTTGACACAGAGACAGCCCAATGCCGTAACCGTCTTTTGATTTATCTCGCTGCAAACGAAAGCTGTCTTCAAAAATGCTTGTACAATCTTCTTGAGGAATTCCAGGGCCGCTGTTACAAATGCTGACTTGAACCTTGTAAGCAGTGCGGTGGAGCATAGAAATACTAACAGTTCCTTCCTCTGGGGTGTACTTGCTGGCGTTGTCTAGCAGGTTAGCAATCACTTGTTTCATGCGATCGGGATCGGCATAAACCAAGGGCAAATCTGCGGGAATGTCTATTTCTAATTTCAGACTTTTCGCCTGAAACTTATCTTGAAATTCCAGGATTGCATCTTGACAAATCGCTCCCAGTTCAATTTTTTTTGCTTGGATGTGAAGTTGAGCATTTGTCCCCCTGGCAGCTTCGAGGATATCTGTAATCATCCGATCGACAATTCGGATTTGGCTGCGGGCTTGTTTCATCAAATAAGCCGCCAGAGCCGGTGTCAAACGCGACTTTTCCCCCTCTTTCACCTTCTGAGTTGACTCCAAAGTCTCCAAAGCCAAAGATGCCGCCGTCAAAGGATTCCGCAAGTCGTGAGCCAGCATCGCAATAATCCGGTCTTTCAACTGCAACTGCTCTTCCAGGTGTTCTTTTTCCTGTTTTAGCCGAAAAACTTCATCCGCAAGTTGCACGAGCTCAGTAGCGCCAGCAACCGAATAGATCGGTTTTGGGCCTGCCAGAGCTGCTGCCGTCAGAGCTGGGGCAGACTGCTGCTGGGCGGCGTATTCTTCTACAGTACGCTTCCAGCGGGGCCAACACTGTTTTAGTTGGGCGATCAAATTGGTGCCGGCGAGAGTTTGTCGGGGCTCTGGATGAATTTTGAGCAGGGAGGGACTAGCTACAAGTTTAAAGTGTTCGGCTAAATCCGGCTGTTCTCCTACATCGACGATTTGAAGATCAAAGTCGCACTCTGCCTTCAAATCCTGTAGAAACTTGCGGATGTGTCTGGTCTGTTCCCTGGAAGAGGAACGCTTGTCTACGAACAGCAAAAGCTGCAAAAGCGGTGCGGGATTGGCCGGCAGTTCGGGAGAACAGTCGGTGTCGCCGGTGCCTGATGCGGGATTGACGCTGTTGACTTTTTCGATCGGGTGAAAATAATTGACCATTGGCGAGCCGAGTTATTTCACTTCTACTTTAATTTAATACTTGCTTTAGATTTATGCTAATGTCCGATGATTTCATTACGGCGGGCCAATGACATTTTTGAGATGGAAGAAAAATGAGTCGCTGCAGGTAGTCGTGAAAGTGGCGATCGCCTTTTTTGTGCTATGCCTATTGCTGACACTGCATCGCTACTACAACTTTTACGCTACATACGACCAAGGTATTTTCAATCAACTTTTTTGGAATGGCACTCGTGGTCACTTGTTTGAGAGTTCCCTCTCTTCGGCTTTGTCCACCAATGTCGTTCATCACCAGGAACTCCCGGAAGTATCTTATCACCGGCTGGGGCAGCACTTCACCCCGGCGCTCATGCTGTGGCTGCCAATTTACTCGCTGTTTCCCTCGCCTGTCACTCTGACTGTGTTGCAGGTGACTTTGATTACGGCGGCGGGAGGAGTGCTCTATGCTCTCGCCAGACACTATCTGGAACCACGGTTGTCAGCGACAATTGTTGTCAGCTATTACTGTGCTAACGCAGTCATCGGCCCGACTTTGGGCAATTTTCA
>JBBSNU010000458.1:0-4668 GCA_038260455.1 Chroococcales cyanobacterium
AAGGAAGAAGGAAGAAGGAAGAAGGAAGAAGGAAGAAGGAAGAAGGAAGAAGGAAGAAGGAAGAAGGAAGAAGGAAGAAGGAAGAAGCACGGGGCCCAGAAACCGGGTTTTTTTGCGAAAATATTTCGTTTCAGCCGGCAGATTCAGTAAAAAACCCGGTTTCTCAGATTCGACGCGCCCTACACGCTATACCTAAAATCTTTCCGGTTGGAAAATTACAGTAAACAAATAAACTGCTAGTCCGATGATTACTAAACCCAAAAGGCTTAAACCCCATGCAGCTTTTTTAGTTAAAGTTTCATCTGTAGCGGCATACACAGCCGGAGCTATTATCAAGTTAAAGCACATTACTAGAAATAGCTGCACCGGGATTGGGTGGCGCTTCCACAGCATTTCTCCTAACTCAACGGTGTCTTGAAAATCTCTAGGCAAAATATCATTTAGCAAATCGTTTCGTTTCATAATTTCTCTTGTTTTCCGATTAAATTTCTTGACAAATTGCAGCAAGTATCTTTTGATTATGCTTCCTATTGTCCCTCGCGCAGTTGATTGCGAAAGTCAACTACAGCATCGTATTGATCGGGGATATTGGCACAACGAACGAACAATGTTAAATCCAAATCTGGTAGCAATTCACTGCGTTCGACTTGTTTGTATTCTTCGTCTTGTAAATGGTACACGGCTAGCTTGCCTTTTTTCCAAAACCACACTTCAGGAACCTTAATTTTTCTGTAAATTTCCAGAGTATTTACTCCGCCACTGGTGACAACTACTTCTATTACAATGTCGGGAACCTCTTTCTTGGTTTCCAAATTGAATGATTCGTCAGGCTCCTTTCTCGCTCCTAGTTGTAGGCTGCCAAGAGTCTTGCTGCCACGAGTATAAAATCGAATCCCTTTATATTCAAAATAAACCTCAAGTAAGCGACGGATAACCGTTTTACCATCTTCATGTTCTACTGAAAGAGGAGACATAATATCTAAGGTTCCATAGAGGTAGGCTAGCCGCACATTTGGAAAATCTTCTAAAGCTGCTTCTATTGCTTCCAATTTCTCCCAGCTAACATCATAAAGCGTGAGGCACTGGTTGCTTTCACTGACTGGTTTATCCAAAAGTTGAGGATTCATAGGTCATTTTGCAATGAGTGGTTTTCAGATGAGCGTCGAGGCAGAACCTCTAAATCTATTCTATCCATTAAATCTCGTACTCTGCTCGCTACCGAACCTCTATGCTAGCCCGACTGCGGTAATCAACACATCAATGACTTTGATTGCGATAAACGGCGCGACTGCTCCGCCCAATCCGTAGATTAAAATGTTCCGCTGTAATAGTTGATTGGCACTAAGCGGTCGAAATTTTACCCCGGTTAATGCTAGTGGAATCAAAGCGGGAATAATCAAAGCATTGTCAACCAATGCGGACAGAACTGCTGATTGACCGCTGCTTAAACCCATCACGTTTAAAGCGCCAACTGGGGCAAACATTGCCGGAATAATTGCAAAATATTTGGCGATGTCGTTGGCTAGCGAAAATGTGGTCAGCGCGCCGCGAGTAATCAGCAATTGTTTACCGATTGTCACTAAGTCAATGAGTTTTGTGGGGTCAGAATCTAAGTCCACCATGTTTGCGGCTTCTTTGGCGGCTTGGGTTCCAGAATTCATCGCGAGTCCGACGTTTGCTTGGGCTAGGGCGGGTGCGTCGTTGGTTCCGTCTCCCGTCATTGCTACTAATTTGCCTTCGGCTTGTTGCTTGCGAATTACTTCGATTTTGTCCTCTGGAGTTGCTTCGGCTATGAAGTCGTCAACCCCGGCTTCGTCGGCAATTACTGAGGCGGTAATTCGGTTATCTCCGGTGAGCATGATGGTGCGAATTCCCATTTTTCGGAGTTGGTCAAACCGATCGCGAATTCCCGGTTTGATGATATCTTTCAAATAGATAATTCCGTAGGTGTCGCTACCTTGACAAACAGCTAACGGCGTGCCTCCCAAGCGCGAAACTCGCTCGTAAGCTTCATCGAGATCCGCGCCGAAATTGCCGCCGCGCGATCGCACAAAACCCTTCACCGCATCCACCGCACCCTTGCGAACCTCCGTACCATCGGGTAAATCGGTACCCGACATCCGCGTTTTTGCGGAAAAATCAAGCCCGGTGGCTCCTCGATCGTTGGTGCGATCGAACTCGGCGACTGCGCCCGACTTTTCGACCAAACGGACGATCGACTTTCCCTCTGGCGTGTCGTCAAACACGCTCGCAGTCAGCGCTACCTGCGCCACTTGTTGCGGCGAATGACCGTTTACCGGAATGAATTCCTCGGCTAAACGGTTCCCCAGCGTGATTGTTCCCGTTTTGTCCAAAATCAGCGTATTCACGTCGCCACAAGCCTCAACGGCGCGTCCAGAGGTCGCTATCACGTTAAACTGAGCGACGCGATCCATCCCCGCAATGCCGATCGCGCTCAACAAACCGCCAATGGTTGTCGGGATCAGCGCCACCAACAGCGAAATCAGCGTCACCACGCCCACAGGAGTTTTCACGTAATTGCCCACGGGCGGAATCGTGGACACCACAATCAAAAACACCAGAGTCAGCACCGCCAGCAGCACAGTCAGCGCGATCTCGTTCGGCGTTTTCGAGCGTTCTGCGCCCTCCACCAGCGCGATCATCCTGTCCAAAAAGCCCTTACCGGGGTCGGCCATCACCCGCAGCGTCAGTTCGTCAGAAAGGATGCGCGTACCGCCGGTGACGGAACTGGCGATGTCCGAACCCGGTTCCTTCAGCACCGGTGCGGATTCGCCGGTGATTGCAGATTCGTCCACCGATGCGACACCCGCAATCACTTCGCCGTCGGAAGGAATGATATCGCCTGCGATCACTTTAATTTGGTCGCCGCGTCTGAGAGATGTCGAACTAACTTCCTGAATTGAACCGTCTGGTAGGAGTTTGCGGGCTGTGGTGTCGGCTTTTGTCGATCGCAGTGCATCTGCTTGCGCTTTCCCGCGCCCTTCTGCTACCGCTTCGGCGAAATTAGCAAATACCAAAGTAAAGAACAAAATGAACGTGACTAAACCGTTAAAAACTACTTGATTGTTGCCGGGAACCGGGCCGAACAGCGTGGGGTCGATCGTTAAAAGTGCAGTTACAATTGTGCCTACCCACACCACAAACATCACTGGATTTTTCAGCATCACCCGCGGGTCTAGCTTGATAAAAGCTTCTTTAAAAGCTCTTTGATAAAGGCCTTTAGTATTTGCTTTGGGTGTGTGTTTTCGAGACTCGCGAGAGCCTCTGCGGGGGGGTTTTTGGGAATCAGGGGTATTTGAGGAAGCCATAATTTGGATTTTTAATGAACCGCAGAGGACGCAGAGAGCACAGAGAAAAAGAAGGGTGAGGTTGATATTTTTTTGCTACTGAGATGGAGGAGTTGGTGTTCCCAGAGGCGAAGGCGCAGTTATCGGTGCGGGTTCAAGCTTACCGCTGCTAATTTCAAATCCTTCAGCAATTGGCCCCAAAGCTAGCACCGGAAAGAATGTCAGCGCGCCTAGAATTATGATTACTCCTGCTGTTACGCTGGTGAACAAAATGGAATCTGTTCTGAGAGTTCCGGTTGTTTCAGGAACCAGTTGTTTGTTCGTCATGCTGTCAGCTAAAAGCAGCAGTGCAACAATTGGAACGTAGCGCCCCATCAGCCAACTAAAACAGGCGCTTAAATTCCACCAAAGTCCTGTTGCTGCGGGTTGAGAATCTCCTAATCCTTCAAAGTCTGAACCGTTGTTAGCCGCCGCTGAAGCGTATTCGTACATCACTTGCGAGATGCCGTGATATCCGGGATTGCTGATGCCGCTCAAACTGTCTGTAAGGGCGAGGGTAATGGCGCCAGGGATTAAAACTGCGATCGGGTGAATCAACAAAACAACGCTAGCTAAAACTATTTCCCGTTTTTCAATTTTGCGCCCCAAAAATTCCGGCGTTCTCCCCACCATCAATCCGGTGAGAAATACGCTCAAAATCAGGTAAATAAATAAGTAAGCTGTTCCGATTCCTTGTCCGCCCCAAACAATTTGCAGAAACAAGTTAGACAGAGTAGCAAAACCTGCGGGAGGCATTAAAGAATCGTGCATTCCGTTCACAGCCCCGCACATTGTGCCAGTCGTAGTCACCGCCCAAAGTGCAGTTTCTGCCCAGCCGAATCTAACTTTTTTTCCTTCTAAATTTGGTTGCACGGAACCCAGTAAATTATTGACTTGAGGATTCCCTTGATATTCGCCAACTGCTGCAATGCCAATCAAGACGACATAAATTACAAACACCATCCAAAAAATCAGCCATCCCTGCTTTTTGTTGTTGGCAAATCTGCCGTAGGTGTGAATCAGAGCAGCGGGAATCGAAACCATTGCTATTGTTGCTAGCAGGTTAGTAAAAGGGTTGGGATTTTCAAAGGGGTGAGCCGAGTTAATCCCGAAAAATCCGCCGCCGTTTTCTCCTAGTTGTTTGATGCTTTCAAAGTGAGCGACTGGGCCGCGGGCAATAACTTGGGTGCTGCCTTCTAAGGTGGTGGCAACTTGGGGGCCTGCTAAGGTTTCCGGCACTCCCGAAATTAGCAATAGCAAGGCGATTATTAAAGATAATGGTAGGAGAATTCTGGTGATTGATTGAATTAAATCGATGTAA
>JBBSNU010000459.1:0-4665 GCA_038260455.1 Chroococcales cyanobacterium
CCCCCCCTCTCCCTGTTTCACCCTAAAATTTACAATTTTAGGGTGACGAATTATGGCACGATCGCAGCGTGTTTTGATACCATGCAATCAAACGCAAGACAATCAGGGAATGCACTGGAGGTGCGTAAATGGAGCTTTTCGGAGAACAAAAACGGTGTCTGGATTGTTTGGTCAACTCGATCGAGCAATTGGGAGGTCGAGTAGACATTGCGAAACTGGAGCAGATAGCAGAGCTAATCATTCAAACGATGAGAGGGCCTTGGCGCTACTTTCACACGTCGGAACACATCTTTGAGGTCGGGGGGTCGATCGATCCGATCGAGGTGCTGGCTGCGCTATTTCACGACCTTGTGTACGTGCAAGTCGATCAGGGCGTGAGTTTCAATATTAGCAGCGCCCTTTGTCCTTTTGTCAAAGAAGTGCGATCGCAGTTAGTGATTAGAGATCAAACCGAACTGCCCGACGATGCCATGTATCACCTTGTGGCCTCAGTCTTTGGGTTTTTTCCCGGTAAAACTCTCTCTCCGTTTGCCGGCCAAAACGAATTTTTGAGTGCCGTGATTGCTGCCAAATCTTTGGAGCCTTTTTTGCCAGCAGGTGCGATCGCCGAAATCGCCGCCTGCATCGAAGCTACTATCCCTTTTCGTCCGGTTTCGCCCAGCGGTTTCAGTGCGATCGAGCTTTTGCACCAGCGCTTAGTAAATGTAAATCGCGATTTTGATTTTGGATGGACTGATGCCGAAACTGTAGAAATTGTCAAGCGTTCTGTGAGGCTATCAAATCGGGATGTAGAGAATTTTGCCTCTCCAAATTCCTCTAATTTCTTAGACAATACCTGGAACTTGATGCCGGAAACCAACCACGAATTGAGCAATGTCAATTCCTATACTGTTGGCGGATATCGCAGATCTCTGCAAAAAATGGAAGGATTTTTAAACTTTCTCAAACCCGAACTGGTTTTCCAGCAGTTTATGCAAGAGCCGGACGATGAAACCTACACTTACATGATTGCCCAAACACGCAAAAATATCGCCGCTGCCAAACTTTATCTGGGAATAAAACTAATTACCATCGCCATCTTAGAAGCTCTTTCCTACCGTTTGGGCCGCGACATTCCCCTTTCAACGATGATGGGAGAATTGCGCGCACCAGGATTTAAAACATCAGTTTTAGAGGATTATTTGCCCAACAGACCAATCGCCTACCCCTTAGAAAGTCAGTTAGAAAGAGAGGTTTTAGATTTGTTAGCAATAGGACGCAATCAAGAATCTCCCTATGATATTAAAAACTCGCCCGTAGCTACCTTTATTATCAAATCTATCGGCTTTGCTGAAACGGAAAACTTTTTGAAGAAAGCTCAAGATTTTTTTGCAGATCGTATTACGTCGGAAGAGTTTCTGTCTTACTGCGCTCCTGATGTCATCGAAACCATCTCTTCGGGAGTTATGAAACTCTTTGACAGCCGGAAGATGGCTTTAGGGAAAGTTAAGTTAGCTCACCAAGCTGTTTCTTAGATTAAATATGTTTGCACAATCTTCTTAAAACGCTTTCTACACAGAAACCTGATTTCTTGAGTTTGGGTGCGATGTCCGGTTAGCTAATACCATTTTTATAAAGATGTGCTGATGAAGTCTGAGCCACCCCGAACTCGCGGGGGGGTTGGGGGGGTAATATCTAGCGCTACTTTATGAAATTGGTATAAGTCCTGATTCATCAACAGAGGACTTGCATTCCGAGCGATCGCACCAGATCCAATACGGTTCACTTAAGATATTTGTGCCCCGGAGATCCCCCTAAATCCCCCTTAAGAAGGGGGACTTTAAGAGCTTTCTTGTCCCCCCCTTTTTAAGGGGTGTGCCAGGGATATCTGTCTTAAGTAAACCGTATTGGCACCAACTCTATCCGGGGAAATTAACCGGACATCAGCATTACTCGCCACTGATTTTTTTTAGTCGGTTCTTTCAACGATAATAGTCAAGTGAGCGACTAATGCACCGATCGCTCCTACTGCTGCAATCACTGGAAACACAGCCGCACCGATTACTCCGCCTACTACTCCCACCGTCAGAGGGACTTCTACCAAGATCCGTCCTTCTTCATTTTTGATAATGATGCGGCGGATATTGCCTTCGTGAATCAGTTCTTTAACCTTATCAACCAAATCATTGCCATTAATCTTCAACTCTTCGACGGTAACTTTCTGCTGAGTATAAGCAGGTGTTTCTAAAGGAGTCGTTTCAAAGTTAACCTCAGCCTCTTTTTGCGCCGAAACTGTTTTAGATACAGGTGTTGATTCTAGTTCTCTTGTCCCGACCGGTTCTTGTAGGCGATCTGTAGGTGTGTTCATTTTTTGCTCTCCTTTTAGCTAAAAAATTTTTTGTATATAAAGTATCTAGTAAAGATAACACGCAACTTTTTTTCTGTGAATCATTCTTTTGGTTGATATTGCTGCGGCTGGAGCGATTTTTCTCTTCATCTTTGAGGGCGAGATCCCAAAATCCGTCCTCCGGTGGCTCGATTCTCCCGAGAGGAAGAAGCAACGGGAGCATCTCATTTTTGTAAAAAGCATTTTTTTTATAGTGCTGTCCCCGCTCGCGTATTGTATAATACCAATTTCATAAAGTAGCGCTAGATATTACCCCCCCCAACCCCCCCGAACTCGCGGGGGGGCTAAGACTTCATAAGCACATCTTTATAAAAATGGTATAACTCGCTCTTCGGGGACAGCACTATAAAAGCAAAAATTGAGATGCTCCCACAAGCAACAAGCAACAAGCCACAACTACAAACTCTCCCCGCTCCTCCTTTCCTTATGCCAATACGCTAACTGTCTGCATATCGCCGATCGCCGCGCCCCTACATTAAAAAACTTCTAACCCAGACAGCCAAAGGATTAGAGAGACATTCACCCACTCAGAGTCAGAGACTCAGCGGATGTACAGGTTGAAATAGTGACATCGTACTGAAAGTGCGATCGCCCCACCGTTTATATACTTAACACATCTCGTTTGGCAAACCGCACATGGAAACCGTCGCTTACTTTCCTCAAATGTCCTTTCTCTTTAGCAAGCGGGCGATACCAAACAAAACCCAGCCCCCAGACATTCATCCCATGAATATCTTAGAGTTTCTCATGAGAATTGCCTAAAATCAAGGGGGGAAAGAAGTAATTATGACCGCCAGATTATCACAACCAAACCCAATTCCTCAAAGAGAAGTTGAACTTGAGGAAAAGTTAGGTAAAATACAATTAATTGCTTCTGCTTCCCCTTTATTTGCCTTGTCCGATTTGACAGCTACAGAATTTGAATATCAAGTTGGCGGAAGTTTGCCCGCCAATGCTCCTACCTACGTCACCAGGGCGGCAGATCGCGAACTTTACGACGCATTAAAAGCAGGCGAATTTTGCTACGTGCTCACCGGGCGGCAAATGGGAAAATCGAGTTTGCGGGTGCAAACAGCACGCCGCTTGCAAGCCGAAAACACCGCCTGCTCAATTGTTGACATCACGGGAATTGGCACCGCCGAAATAACTCCCCTCCAGTGGTATGCGGGCTTTACAGCCACTCTCGCCAACAGCTTTAAAATAAAAATGAATGTCAGGAATTGGTGGCGCGAGCGAGAACATTTGCCGCCAGTCCTCCGATTAAATGAATTTATCGAACAAGTATTGCTTCCTGCGAGCGATCGCCCGATCGTGATTTTTATCGACGAAATTGACAGCATTCTCTCCCTCAACTTCTCCAGCGACGACTTTTTTGCCTGGGTGCGCGGCTGCTACAACAAACGCGCCGAAAATCCCGACTACAACCGCCTGACTTTTGCCTTATTTGGAGTCGCGACTCCTCAAGATTTAATCTCGGACAAAACCAGAACTCCGTTTAATATCGGTCGCGCCATTGAACTAAAAGGATTCGATATTACCGAAGCCGCACCTTTAGCCCGAGGTTGGTCAGAAAAAATAGACAACTCCCGAGAAATTCTCCAAGAAATCTTAGCATGGACGGGAGGACAGCCATTTCTAACCCACAAGATTTGTCAATTAACAGCTCAAAAATTAGCTGCACAAACCTGCAACAATTGCAATAGCCCCGCCGACTATCAATTATTTATTGCCGAATTAGTGCAGTCGAGCACCTTGGAAAACTGGGAATTTCAAGACGAACCGGAACACCTCAAAACAATTCGCGATCGCCTCCTGAGAAATCCCCAGCACACAGGCCGTTTGCTGGGAATTTACCAAAAAATTTTAGCAGCCGGTGCAACTCCCCCGAACAGCACCGAAAAACCAGCAGAAGAGTTAATCGATCGAGCTATTTCTACTGAAGATTCTTCCGAAACTAGGGAACTTTTACTGTCTGGTTTAGTCGTCAAAGACCGAGGAAAATTAAGAGTTTTTAACCCGATTTACGCCTCGGTTTTTAACCCAAAATGGATACAGCAAGAATTAGCAAAGCTCCTGCCTTACTCCGAGTCGATCTGCGCTTGGGAAGCCTCCAACCATACCGACATTTCCCGGTTACTGCAAGGTCTAGCTCTCGCAGAAGCGTTAACCTGGGCGGCAGACAAAAGTTTGAGCGATCGCGATTATCAATTCCTATCAGCTAGCCAAGAACTAGAAAAGCAGCAAGTTCAAAGAGCTTTGGAACTAGAAAAAGCAGCCTC
>JBBSNU010000460.1:0-4664 GCA_038260455.1 Chroococcales cyanobacterium
GGTACGGGGGAACTGAGTTTAAAAGTTCTGCAACGCTACCCGTCTGCGGAAATTGTTGCTGTGGATTATTCACCGCGAATGCTGGATTTTGCCCGCGCCAAAATAGAGTCGGCAGGATATGCAGCTAGGTGGACTGGCATAGAATTGGATTTTGGAGAATGGGCGAACAATCCAAATTTTTCAGGTTTGGGCGATAAGTTTAATGCTGGTATTTCATCTCTGGCAATTCACCATCTTGAGGATGAGATGAAGCTGAAATTGTTTCAACGAATTCGCGAAAGTTTAACTGCTGGCGGCTGTTTTTGGAATGCCGATCCTGTGGTGGCAGAATCGGCAGCAATCAAAGATATTTATGGAGTGGCGCGGGAAGATTGGGCGCTAAGTCAGGGGGAAAGTTTAGCAGAAATTCGGGCAAAGGTGGGGACGAGTGTGTCTTACGGGTATTCTAATCCCGATCGCCTAGCTACACTTGCGGCACAGTTGGAAATGCTGGCAAATGCGGGATTTGAGACTGTGGCGGTTCCTTGGAAGTATTACGGTATGGCGGTGTTTGGGGGATTTGTTAGTTAAATAAAGATCAGATTCGGCGATTGAAATCGCTTCTACACAAACAAAGTCCGCCTCCGCGGACTATAGAAATGTATAGAAATGAGCAAACAGGAGTTGTAAATTTAAGGGACGGGGGCGGTAATTTCTGTAGGTGCGATCGCCCCTTGTGATGGTGCTGTTGGTTTTTCCAGTAGTAGGCGTTGTTTGTTCCGAAATTCTGCGGCGGCATCGTTCAAATTTTGGCGCTGTTCGGTATTGAATTCTTCCATGCTGCGGCCGCCTCCGAGTCTGGATCTGTGAATTAAGTCAAATATTCCGCTGCCACTGCTGCGGCCGGAAAAAGGGTCGGTGTTGTCTTGAGTTTGAAAGTCTTGCAGCGGTTGGGCGTTATTATTATTTAAATTGCTGGCTTGAGCGAAGGTTGCTTGAGGCGATAAAATAGCACAGGTGGCGATCGCGCTTGCTGCAATCTGAATCATCAATTTACTTGATTTAGAAGTTTTGGTGTTCATGATTTATTAGTTGAACCTTCAAAAAAACAATTGCTAAGAAGACCGGGCGGTTGAAACCGCGTCTACACAGACAAAACCCGCCTCCGCGGGTTGAAGAAGACCGGGCAGTTGAAATTACGTTATTTTCTTTACACCGCGTCGGCGGACATCGTTTGACTTTCTGGCGGTTTCAACCGCCGTCTGCATCTAAGCAAACCTGCGCCGTAGCAGCGGTTGAATGCTCAGCAGCGCCACCAAATCAAAGGCTAGCAGCACCAATAGCGCTCCTCCAAAACTAACTGTACCCCAAGGAGCTTGCATCACAACGCTAGCTAGCGACCAATCGCTGTGCAGGTACAGGTAGCGGATGGGTTCGATCGCATAACTGAGCGGATTGAGAGTGACGACAACTTGCAGCCAGTGTGGCATAAATGACAGTGGCGCGAGGGCTGTACTCGCGAATAACAGCGGCAAGTTGGTAACAAAAATTACTGCTATTAATTCTACGTGACCGGGGAGGGCGAAGGCTAAACCGAGACTCAAACCGGTGACTCCCAAAACTAATAGTAGGACAATCAGGGCGATCGCCGCTAGTCCGCCAATTCCGGGCAATCCCGAACCCAAAAAGGCTCCAGCCGTAACGATTACGCCTGTTTGGATAAAACTCAGCGTGACGATGAAAATAGCCGAAGCTAGGACAATCGAAAATCTCGAAGCTAGCGGCGCGACTAACAGGCGGTTGAGAAATCCGAATTCGCGATCGAACATAATCGGTAAACCGGCATTCAGCGCCCCTGCAAATGCAGTAAAAACTATCACGCCTGCGCCGAGAAATTGTCCGTAATTCTGGCTTTCGCCGAACAAGCCGGCGGGTGCATTTTTAAACAGAGCTCCGAATAAAACCAACCACATCAGCGGCTGAATGATTCCTGCAACTAGCGTCGAGGGGCGGCGCTGTAGTTGAATAAACAGGCGCTTGGTTAGGGCGAGTGTTTCTTGTATAAAGTCGGCCAGCAGGGAACTGTTGGGGGGTGTAACAGCCGTTAAGGGCGATCGCTGCTGGTTGAGGTTGTTGGGGGATGTGACAGTACCGCTCATAATTGCTTGTGGATTTTGACTGTGGTGATTATTTTTACAGGAAATATGCTGAATGGGATTTTTGCAGGCTGCTTTGATTATAGGCTATTTGGACTTGAGAGGGTGGGGGTAGCGCGTTCATCGAGTAGCTGGCATGACAGGATAAGTTTGTGGTAAAATTGGTGAACGCTACATATTCAGGACTTAACCATCAATAACGTGTTTCTGTCATTGCGAGCTCTTAGCGAAGCAATCGCAGCATCTGTTTTTCAAGGGTTATACGTAAGTCCTGATATTAATAATTTAGTTTTTCGACTATTAACGAGATTGGAGGATAAGTTGATGTCATCAAGTGCGATCGCCACTTTGGTCAAAATCATGGAATCTCTGCCACCAACTGTGCAAGATATAGTTGTTGAACACTTGCAAGAATACATTCGGAAATTTAAGATTACTGTTGCTGTGAGTCCCGACGGTAAGCTGGAAATTCCGGCTGAGATTGAAAGTCAACTGAAATCTGGCGATAAATATACAGTTACAGTTACAGCAGATAGCATTGTTTTTGAGAAGCTGAAAGCAGGTTTTGATTGGGAAGAATGGCGGCGACGTATAGATTCATTACCACCAGATCCAAATCCGATGACAATCGAGGAGATTTGTGAATTTTTCCGGGAAGTGCGCCGCGAAAAACAGTCTGAAAGAGAGTCACAGCTATTAGAACCACTGTATCAATGTCAGACACAAATACAGTCTGATACTCAAGTTTTAGAAATACCTTCAGTTGCTCAATACCCCAGCCGTCGCGAGTTTATAAAATTGCCCATTGAAGAGAGACGGCGCATTTTAGCAGAACAGGCTGAGGTGATGTTAAGTCATTACCAGGAAGATAGAGAATGGCAAGAATTACAGACAGGAGACTTAATTGACTACTAACTCTCCGTCTCCAAAACGCGGTGATGTTTGGCTTGCTAATTTTGACCCTACAGTAGGGGCAGAAATTAAAAAAATTCGTCCGGCTGTGGTGGTAAGTTCTGATAGTGTTGGCAAATTGCCGATTAAATTAATTGCACCAATCACAGATTGGAAAGAATATTATATTGGCAATATTTGGCACGTCAGAATTGCTCCTGATAGTGCTAATAATTTAACGAAAGTTTCGGCTGTGGATGTGCTGCAATTGCGCGGTATGGATTTACAAAGATTTATTCGTAAGATTGGGGAAGTTTCGACTGCTACTATGGATGACATTGCCATAGCGATCGCATCAGTAGTTGAGTATCGGTAGTTAATGAAAGAGCGATTCCCTACGGGATAGCTTCGCTTCACGCACTTTATTGCGGCTGGGGGATGGAAAGTGCGATCGCTCTTCAATTCAGGAAAGACTTAAGGAATGGCGATTGCGTGTATGTGGCATTATTTTTGGGCATGGAGAAAGGGGCGCTAGCAAGAGCCGGCCCCTCAGAAGAAAGAATCGCTTTTGAAGAAGGAAAGAGGCGATCGCCCTTCGTTATATCAGTCTATTCTTCGTTACGATTTTTCCAAGCATTGTCACGAGATTGTTCTGCTGTTTTACCAGAACCCTTGTGCTCCTTGCCAGTCGTATTATCACGAATTGTCGTTACTTGTTTTGTTCCGTTGACAAATTGCGTAATCGGGTTCCAAGAACTCTCTGACTTCGTTTTCACATCATAACGTGGGTTTTTTTCTGAAGGCATGGTTTTAACCTCTGAAAGTCCATTTCATTAATTTTGCCAGATTTTGTTCTAAGGCGGCAATCACAAAATATCATCAGTTTTACTTTTTTATTTAGATTATAAGTATCATATTTAATCATAAACATCATAAAATCTCATAATATGCTCAAGTAGCAAAACCTTATACCTTTAGGTGAGTGATGGACGTTAAAGAAATCTTAAGATTTGCTGACGACCTGGTTTTAGCCAAAACTGGCAAACACTTAAACAATCTACAACAGGCAGTATTGCTCGCTAGTTGGCAAGGTAAAAAATACTCTGAAATTGCGAAAAAAGAATATCCGTGTAGTGAAGGCTATGTTGCTAATGTTGCTTCAAAATTATGGCAACTCATTTCAAAAAAATTAGATAAAAGTGTAAATAAATCCAATTTTAGATCGACAATGGAAAGATATCACGATTGTAATGTCTCAAATTTAAATGATGTTGTGAATTTCGGTAACATCAATAACTTCTGTGCAGAAACCTCACACCCTCCAAAAACTCCACAAAACTCACCCCCAACACAAACCTCAAATGAAGAGGACACCCAACAAAAACCGCGACTTGATTTAAGAGATGCACCGAGTCTCAGAACGTTCTACGATTCCCTACGGGATAGCTTCGCCGATCGCCCCTCATCCCCCCTCACAACCCTCGAAACCTGGATTGTAGAGCAAAACTGCCGCCTAGTAGCCATCACAGGAATCAGCGGTATCGGCAAAAGCGCGATCGCCCGTCACCTGATCCCGCAAATTCAAACTCAATTCGATCGCATCATCTGGCGCAGTCTGGGCACCTCCCCACCCCTCGA
>JBBSNU010000461.1:0-4661 GCA_038260455.1 Chroococcales cyanobacterium
CAGGGAATTAAAATTTATGCAACCAAATAATCCAAACCAATTTACCGAAAAAGCCTGGGAAGCCATCGCCCGCACCCCCGAAATCGTCAAAGCAGGTCAGCAGCAGCAGCTAGAAAGCGAACATTTGATGAAAGCTTTGCTGGAACAAGAATCGGGACTGGCTAGCAGTTTATTTAATAAAGCTGGAGTGACTATCGCCAAATTGCGCGATCGCACTGATGAGTTTATCAGCCGCCAGCCGAAAATCACTGGCGCTGGCGGCAACGTTTATCTCGGCCGTTCCCTGGATACCCTGCTAGACAGGGCTGAAGCGTATCGTAAAGAGTACGGCGATGAATTTATCTCGATCGAGCATTTGATCCTAGCTTACGTTAAGGACGATCGCTTCGGCAAAAATCTCCTACAAGAATTTAAACTAGATGAAGCCAAACTCAAAGAAATAATTACCCAAGTCCGGGGGAACAACAAAGTGACAGATCAAAATCCAGAAGGCAAATATGAAGCGCTGGAAAAATACGGCAGAGACTTGACAGAAGCCGCGCGTCAAGGCAAACTCGATCCAGTAATCGGACGAGATGACGAAATCCGTCGCACGATTCAAATATTGAGCCGCCGCACCAAGAACAACCCCGTACTGATTGGGGAACCGGGAGTTGGTAAAACTGCGATCGCCGAAGGACTCGCCCAGCGAATTATCACCGGAGATGTGCCGCAATCTCTCAAAGACCGACAATTAATTAGCTTAGATATGGGCGCGTTAATTGCCGGTGCAAAATTCCGGGGAGAATTTGAAGAACGCTTGAAAGCGGTGCTCAAAGAAGTGATGGACAGCAACGGCAAAGTCATCCTATTTATCGATGAAATTCACACCGTTGTCGGTGCCGGTGCGACTCAAGGCTCGATGGATGCCGGCAACTTGCTCAAACCCATGTTAGCGAGGGGAGAATTGCGCTGTATCGGCGCTACAACTCTCGACGAATACCGCAAATATCTCGAAAAAGATGCCGCCTTAGAACGCCGTTTCCAACAAGTTTATGTTGACCAACCGACAGTTGAAGATACTATCTCGATTTTGCGGGGTTTGAAAGAACGCTACGAAGTTCACCACGGTGTGAAAATTTCTGACAATGCGTTAGTGGCGGCGGCTACTTTGTCAACTCGATATATTAGCGATCGCTTCCTTCCTGACAAAGCGATCGACTTAATGGACGAAGCTGCGGCTAAACTGAAAATGGAGATTACCTCCAAGCCGGAAGAACTCGATGAAATCGATCGCAAGGTTTTGCAGCTAGAAATGGAAAGACTGTCGCTGCAAAAAGAAAGTAATGCTGCATCGATCGACCGTTTGGAAAGACTGGAAAAAGACTTGGGAAATCTCAAGGAACAGCAAAGCGGTTTGAATGCCCAATGGCAATCAGAAAAAGGTGTCATCGGCAGCATTCAAAACATTAAAGAACAGATTGACAAGGTTAACATTGAAATTCAACAAGCTGAATTAAAATACGACCTTAACCGCGCTGCTGAGTTGAAATATAGCAAATTAACCGAGTTGCAAAAACAACTGAAAGAAGCGGAAGCTAAACTGACAGCAACTCAAACCACTGGTAAAACTTTACTCAGGGAAGAAGTCACGGAATCTGACATTGCCGAGATTATTTCTAAGTGGACGGGAATCCCGATTAGCAAGTTAGTTGAATCGGAAATGCAGAAACTTTTGCAGTTGGAAGATGAACTGCACAAACGGGTAATTGGACAGGATGAAGCGGTGACGGCCGTTGCAGATGCCATTCAGCGATCGCGCGCGGGTTTAGCCGATCCAAATCGTCCGGTTGCGAGTTTTATCTTCCTCGGCCCCACCGGTGTAGGTAAAACCGAGTTGGCGAAAGCATTAGCATCTTATCTCTTTGATACCGAAGAGGCGATCGTGCGAATTGATATGTCGGAATACATGGAGAAACACGCAGTTTCGCGGTTAATCGGTGCGCCTCCGGGATACGTCGGCTACGACGAAGGCGGACAATTAACTGAGGCTGTGCGTCGCCGTCCTTACTCGGTGATTCTATTCGATGAAATCGAAAAAGCGCACCCGGATGTCTTCAATATCATGCTGCAAATTCTGGATGACGGCCGCGTTACGGATGCTCAAGGTCACAAAGTAGACTTTAAGAATTCTGTGATTATTATGACATCGAATGTGGGCTCTCAATACATTTTAGATGTGGCGGGAGATAACGAAAAAATGCGGAGTCTGGTGATGGAGGCGATGCGGGGAACTTTCCGCCCGGAATTCTTGAACCGGATTGATGAAACGATTATTTTCCACGGTTTGAGTAAGCCGGAATTGCGGCAAATTGTGCTGTTGCAAGTTAAGCGCTTGGAAAAACGGTTGGCCGATCGCAAAATGTCTCTGAAATTGTCGGAATTGGCGATCGACTTCTTGGCAGAAATCGGTTACGATCCTGTGTACGGTGCGCGGCCTTTGAAGCGGGGAATTCAACGCGAGTTGGAAACGCAAATGGCGAAGGGTATTTTGCGGGGAGATTTTGCAGACGGCGATACCATTTTTGTAGATATCGAGAATGAAAGGTTGGCGTTTAAGCGGCTGCCGGCCCAGTTGGTGACTGCTAAATAATTGGAGTTGCGGCAAAGTCGAATAAACCGGGTTTTTCGGATAATTTAGGTTGGGTGGTGAGATATCTCGCGAGAAACCCGGTTTCTGGGAATTGTGCAAAGTCTTAGAAACGGCGAGAGAGTGAGGTTGTCTTCGACTTAAGCGGAGACAGCAATCATTTAGCCACGTTAGGCCACTCTGCCAATGCCCTCGCCAGCGTATAAACTGTAATTTTGCTGCTGTTTTGAGTTGGTTCAATATGGGCGATCGCACTTTTGTCGATAAGTGCGATCGCTTGTACGAGATAAATCCCACAGTTTTAGGGTAAAATTACAGTACCGATAGGTCTATTAACTCAGCAATACCCGATTATTATTTAAGAATATGCGATCGAAACTAGAAATTACCGAGCAACACAAAAAGGTTGATGCTGCTGAAGCCGAAATCCGCGACAAGCAGCAGCTAGTTAATTATGATACCAAAGAGTATCCAGTCGAAATACTCGTTCAAAAATATATGGAAGGAAAGGATGATGATACCAATGAGTTGTTCATCCCAGACTACCAACGTGACATGGCTTGGAATCAAGCAAGACAGTCAAAGTTTATTGAGTCTATAATTTTGGGGGTGCCAATACCTTCTATTTTTGTTGCTGAGCTCCATGATGAAGAAAACGATCGAACCCGTTTAGAGATCGTAGATGGTACACAACGCATTCGGACTATAACTAAATTTATCAATAACGAATTGACATTGATCGAATTAAAACAACTAAAAAATTTGAATGGATTTAAGTTTGCTGATTTGTCCCTTGCCCGTCAGAACCGTTTCAATCATACTAGACTTAGGATAATTCAACTAACTACAATTGCAAATGAGGAAATACGAAGAGATTTATTTGAACGCATCCGTGATATGGCTAGCGTGGATATAGATGAGATTGAAAAGAGCAGAAGTATAATGTCTGGCCCGTTTATCGAACTGATTGAGGAACTATCCAAACATGACAAGTTCCGCAACTTATGCGCTTTTTCTGAGTCTGCTATTCGCAGCCGCGAACCGCAAGAATTTGTGTTGCGTTTTTTTGCATTTTTAAACAACTATCAGAATTTTAATAGCAAGATAAACAAATTCCTTGATGACTATCTGAAGCAAGTAAATGCCGATCCGAAATTCGATAGTGAAAAAATGCGGGCCGAATTCGAGTCAATGCTAAATTTTGTAGAAAAATATTTTCCTCAAGGATTTCGCCAAGGTAAAAATGGCACGAGAACAACAACTCGGATTAAATTCGAGTCTCTAGCTGTCGGTGTTGCTCTTGCTTTGAAAAAAACCAGCAATCTTGAGCCAAAGTCAACAGACTTGCTCGCTTCACAAGAATTTAAGGATTATACAAAATCTGATGCTAGCAGTTTTCAAAATCAAGTAGTTTTACGTATTGAATATGTCCGCGATCGACTACTAGGCTAAAGATGAACACTGTACTCTTAGATTTCAATGCACGCGCCCAAGAGGTAAATGATTACTTCATATTTTTAGAGGGCTTAATCAAACAAACTACTAAGTTATCTATAGCCGATGATGCCGGAACATATCAAATACAAAGTCTTAATCCTGAGTTAGCCAAAACTCTTAGAGCTAACGGATTTTTGTTATTATATAACTTAGTTGAATCCACTATGCGAAATTCTATTGAAGCCATATTTGATGAATTTAAAAATCAAGCAATCTCATTCGATAGACTCAAACCCGCAATCAAAATGATTGTTATTCAAAATATGAAAAACCGTTCTCCTAAGAAAATTTATTTACACATCAATCAAATATCTACAGATATCGTCACAGCTACGTTTGAGCGCCAAGAACTATTTTCGGGGAATGTGGATAGTAGGTTGATTAAAGAACTAGCACAAAAATATGGTTTTTCATACAAAACAGAATTTACTAAAACGAAAAATGGGCAAAATCTTGTAGTTGTTAAAAGTAACAGGAACGACTTAGCCCACGGACTTAAGTCTTTTGAGGAGGTGGGGCGAGATAAGACTATTGA
>JBBSNU010000462.1:0-4651 GCA_038260455.1 Chroococcales cyanobacterium
CCAACGGAATAGCCGCTACAGAATTGCGCCCTTGGGGCTCCTTTACAACTCTAGAAGAAGGCCCGGGATATAAAATTAAGCGAATCGAAGTTAAACCCGGACACCGCCTCAGCCTGCAAATGCACCACCACCGCAGCGAACACTGGATCGTGGTTTGCGGTACCGCAAAAGTTACCTGCGGTGAAACAGAACAAGTTCTGTTTACAAATCAGTCTACCTACGTTCCCCAGTGCATTTCTCACCGTCTAGAAAACCCCGGAGTTATCCCCCTGATTTTAATTGAAGTGCAGAATGGCGAATATCTCGGAGAAGATGATATTATCCGCTTTCAAGACGATTATGCCCGCACCGAAAAAGCAAAGTAACTGATTAACTGATTAACTGGTTATTTGTTATTTGTTATTTGTTATTTGTTGCTTGTTGTTTGTTATTTGTTGTTCACACCAATCAGTAACCAATAACCAGTAACCAATAACCAACAACCAATAACCAGTAACCAATAACCAGTAACCAATAACCAATAACCAATAACCAATAACCAATCATGATTAATCTCAGCCCAACAGCAGCCACAGAAGTAAAGCGCCTCAAGTCAAAACATTCAAACCGCAATGCTTTATTTCGTCTGGGCGTAGAATCGAGCGGCTGCTCCGGTTTATCCTATACAATGGCATTTGACGATGCCGCAAGCCCCGAAGACACTGTATGCGAGTCCGAGGGAGTTCAAGTAGCGATCGACCCCCAGCACTTAAAATATCTCAATCAACTCACCTTAGATTATTCAGAAGACTTGATGGGCGGAGGTTTCCGATTCGACAATCCCAATGCAGCCCAAAGCTGTAGCTGCGGCAACTCCTTTTCTGCAAAAGAATAATCAAACAGCAGTCAGTCGCAGACAATTTTTTAATCTAAAATAAACCTCTTGCATTCACAACCAAATTTTCTTAAAATCATCTGCGTTTATCCGCGTTACATCTGCTTAAAATCTGCGTTTTTCAGAAAGATAAAATATCGAGCGTTGCTGAGTTAGAGTATGAACGGCTAAATATACAAACCCCAAAACTATTGTTTACAAAGATTCTGAATTTTTGTACGGTTACTTTTGATCTCGTGTCCGGTCAATTGACCGATTTAAGTCAGGTTCGTAGTGCGGACTAAAGTCCGCAGTCGTATAGAACCCATTTGACATCTTTGAGTTTTTGGGTTGGGTGACGAGAAATACTGAGAGAAACCCGGTTTCTGAGATTTACGCTCATGGCGAGAAACCGGGTTTCTACGAGTTTTTGGGTTGGGTGACGAGAAATACCGAGAGAAACCCGGTTTCTGAGATTTACGCAGAATAGATCTCAAATGGGTTCTATAGCGGACTAAAGTCCGCACTACGAACGAATGGTTTTTGTTATTAATCGACCGGACGCGATCTCATACCCCGATCGAGCAACGCGACATTTCTCCTATTCATACTCTAACTCAGCAACGCCAAAAATCTAACCCTTTTTCTCTTTTCTTCCTTCGCGACAAGAGCGCCATCGCGCAGCGAAAGCCTAATATCAATCCAGATCGATTACCATCACAAAAACCGTTCGTAGTGCGGACTTTAGTCCGTTCTAAGGCTGCGGACTAAAGTCCGCACTACGAACCAATCAATTTTAGACAGGACACGATTTAATGCCGTTTCCCTACAGGTATCGCCGCTCAATTCACCGCCGGAACTGTTCCTTCTACTGGTCGAATAATTACCGGTTTATTAGTAGATTTTTCTTGAAAAAGTGCCTTGAGTGCCAAGTCCAAATTCTCGGCCATAACGATGCGGTTTTCATAGGCAACAATAACTCTGACTAAAGTTGGCAAACTATTGCGCTCCGCTTCTAAATAAAGAGGTTCTACGTACAGCAAAGATTGTTCGATTGGAATGACTAATAAATTTCCTTGAATTGCTTTTGAACCCTGCCGATTCCAGAGAGATATTTGTTCGGAAATAACCGGGTCTTGATTGATTAATGCTTCTATTTGTTCCGGCCCGTAAACTAATCGCTGTTTGGGAAACTGGTATAACAGCAATTTTCCGTAATTTTGATCGTCCGATCGCCCTGCAATCCAAGCAATTAAATTGTTGCGACCTACTGGTGTAAACGGCAGCAGCAAAATAAACTCTTCGGAAGTTTCTGTCGGCAGTTTCGTAATCAAATAGTACGGTGCTACCGGCTGCTGTTCGCTACCGTAAATTTCCTTGGGAACTCGCCACAAATCCTCCCGATTGTAAAATACCTGCGGGTCTTCCATGTGATAAGTTAGCAAGCGTTCTGATTGAACGTTCAACAAATCTACTGGATACCTAATATGTTTGCGGATAGCCGGAGGCATTTTGTCAAGGGGTTTGAAGAGTCCGGGAAATATCTGAACCCAACTTTTGATAATCGGATCGGAGGGATTGGCAACATAGAAGTCAACCGATCCGTGGTAAGCGTCAATGACTACTTTTACTGAGTTGCGGATGTAGTTAAATTCATTTTGACCCGGATCGGAATACGGGTAGCGATCGCTCGCTGTATAGGCATCGATAATCCAGTAAAGATAGTTAGGAGGATCGTTATTATTAGTATTTGAGGAAGAAAGCCGATCTTTATTACCATTTTTATCGTTATTTTTTTCTATATCATCTTTAGTCAGATTGGCGTTTGCTACTACCAAATACGGGTCGGAATCGTAGCGCAAAAAAGGAGCGATCGCCCGAACTCTTTGGTTAATATTTCGGCGGTACAATAATTTAGTTTCTGGCGTAAAATTGCGAGTCAGCGCCATTTGCCAATTTTTGAGATAATTAGCAAACAGCCAGCGCCGCCACAGAGAACCGATCGCAATTCCGCCTCTGCCGCTGTAATTGTTGTAAACATTTTCTTCGCCGCTGGGATAGTCGAATTCATTGACTTGTGTGGGTGTCATCACGTTTGTATCCGTGACGGCGCCGTAGTAAATGCGCGGATAGCCGATCGGGATACTCACCCGAATTCGATCGCTAGTTATATCTAAAGCTGTCTCTCCTGTCTCGGCTGGAACTCCAATATCTTTAACAAAATAATCGGGTAAACCGCCGACACCGACTGTGTTTACCGGAGAAAGAGTAAAGCCGTAACCGTGCGTGTACACCAGATGTTCGTTCACCCAAGTTTGAGCTTCCGGCGCAACTGCTGTATAATCTAGTTCCCGCGCCGCCAGAAATACTTGCTGGCTTTCAGTTTCTCCCTTTTTTGCGGTTTTCTTTTTGATTGTGTAGCGATCGATATCCGCATCAGGAAATGTATAATACGGTCTGATTTGCTGTAATTGTCGGTTGGTTTCCAGCAGCGGCCGCTTGTCCCACAGCCGGATGTTGCTAACAGTTAGTTGATTTCTTTCTAAGTCTTCATATGTAAGTTTCCCGGCTGGATCGAAAGTTTTGATTTCGATTTTCTTGAGGTCAAAAGCTTCTTGAGTAAAGGCAATGCTGCGCTTGATGTACGGCTGTTCTCGCGCTATTTCGTTGGGCCTGACTACAAGTTGCTGCACAATTTGTGGCAGCAGCCAACCTCCCAAAAAACTCAAAATTAGCCACGCTACAATAATCTTTTTAATCAGTTTATTGGGAGTTTTGAATTGCCAAAACTGGTACAGCATCAAAAGTGCGATCGCCCCCGCCAACACGCTCAACAATCCATAGACGGGCAGTCGCACCGTCACGTCAGCGTAATTCGCTCCATAGGTAACGTCTCCGCGCGAGTACATCAATGCGTAGCGCCCCAGCCAGTACCGAAGTGCGGAAGCTAGCATGAAAGCTGCACCTAAGCCGTACAAATGGCGCTGCTGCGATCGCGAAAACCCCAAAAATCTACCTTGACTCAGGCTATTTCCCGACAGCAAATATGTTAAAGTGCCAGACACTAAACCGTACAAAAATACAACTGTCAGGAATAAGCTTAGCCACTCTAAAATTGGAAAAATAAATACATAAAAGCTAATATTTTGGTTGAAAATAGGGTCGGTTATATTAAAATTAGTAGCGTGGAAATATTGCAAAACATTTGTCCAGCGACTGACGGCAACGATCCCCATCGCCACACTGAGAAAAAGTGCGATCGCCCGCAGCCAAAAATCCGGCTTAATTGCCACAGCTAACATTGTCGCCACCAGCAAGCCCAACTGCCACCACCCAGAAAATAGCTGTACCAGCCCTGGCTGGATTGACTCAATTCCTAACTTTACGGGCAGTGGAGGCACATTGCCCCCTATACCGAGATAGGTGAGGCTGTTGGCAGCTAACAGCCCGCAGTGAATTACTGTCAAAGTGGCGATCGAAGTCAATCCGAATACCGCCAACAGCAGCCAAGAAAAAGTAATTCGAGATTTAGCAACAGGTAATACGTCGTAATTCTTCCCCGTTTGGTTCGCCCCCAGCGAAGCGAATAGCCCCGCCGCCACCGGCGATTTGATTTCCTCAGCCGGATGTTGCAGGCGGCGCGCCACAGCCAAATTTCCCAGCAAAAAGGCAGAAGAAACCGTAATTGCGATCGTCCCCAGCAACCCTTGAGTTGTCAGCTTTAACAGCAAAACCTGAAGATATCCAACCTCCTGAAACCAGAGAATTTCTGCCACAACGCGCGAGGAAAATTCAAAA
>JBBSNU010000463.1:0-4641 GCA_038260455.1 Chroococcales cyanobacterium
AAAGTTGAAAACCTCAAATCGGTTGAATTGATGTTGTTTCTAGGGCTGTGGTGACTTTGCAAGCCAATCCACATTTGTTACTTCGTACAGAAAGCGGCAATCGCTACTTGCCGCTCTCCGGCAGCAATTGCTGGACAGTAGGGCGGAATGATGACAATAATTTTGTATTGACCGATCGCTGGATTTCTCGCAATCACGCGATGTTACAGCAAATGGAGACGGGAGAGTTCTACTTGATCGACTTGGGAAGCCGCAACGGTTCCTTTGTCAACGGGCGGCGGGTGAGTATCCCTGTGACGCTCCGAAATGGCGATCGGATTATTTTCGGTCAAACTGAATTGGACTTCTACAACCCAACCGCAGGCCGCCGGATCGATCGAATACACGAGGCCGATTCAGAAGATTTTACGGCGACTTTGACCGTCCGCAGCCTGATTACCGTCATGGTAATGGACATACGAGATTTTACCGTTTTGACTAGACAGCTAGACGAAACGCTGCTTTCGGAAGTCATCGGGAATTGGTTCCGCAAAGCAGGGCAGATCATTCGCGAACACGGCAGTTGGGTGGACAAATACATCGGCGATGCGATCATGGCCGTGTGGTTTCACAAAGCAAGCGGTGTCAGCAGCGAGGAAATGATGCGGATTTGCCAAGCTTTGAGCGAACTGCACAAGGCAACAGACGAACTCAGCAGCCGTTACCCCCTACCTTTTCCGTTGCGAGTAGGGGCTGGCATCAATACCGGTTATGCAATGGTGGGAAATTCTGGTAGCAGCGATCGATCGGACTACACCGCCTTGGGAGATACCGTCAACGCAGCATTTCGCCTAGAATCTTGCACCAAGCAACTCGGCAAAGATATCGCCGTGGGAGAAACCACCTACAAATACCTGACCGAGTTGGGTGCCGAGGGTGCTTTCGAGCAGCACACCGTTGCTTTAAAAGGTTACGACACTCCCAGCGTGACTTACGGCGGTACTTATCCTGACTTGAACGCTTTTCTCAAAACCAAAGGAAAGAGTTCTGAATAGGTAAAAAACTGGGTGCAGCGTCAAAAATTAACCGATCGCCTCACGTTCGACCAATAACATATATAGTCCGCAATGTCAATAGATGAATGTAAACTTTTTTGACATCTCTGCGGGTGCTGTGGATTTATCTAACAAACTGCATAAGCAAAATGGTAGTCTCTACATAATAAATGCTTTGCATGAAATTGGGAGACAAAACTTCATGAAACGATTGGGTCGTCTATTGGCAGTATTGGGCCTAGTGCTGGGCTGCTTTGCATGGGCTGGAGACCAAAGCGCGAGCGCGGCGACATTGAGCCGTCTCGTATTGCCACCATCCTCGCTTATAGTGCTTGACGTTCCGACTAGAACAAATCGCGCTGATGACAAACTTGCCACAGAATACGGCAAAAAAATTGACTTGAACAACAGCGGCGTCCGGGACTTTCGGGAATTTCGAGGGTTGTATCCTACTTTAGCTGGACTAATTATTAAGAATGCTCCTTACGAAGAAGTTGAGGACGTACTCAACATTTCTGGCTTGACGGAACCTCAGAAAAAGGTGCTGGAAGCTAACCTGGAAAAATTCACCGTAACTGATGTCGATTCAATATTTATTGAAGGAGACAACAGGTTGAACAACGGTTTTTACGACTAGATAGCAGTGGGTCTTCTTTGAAAGGAGAAAACAGAAGGCAGAAGGCAGAAAGCAGAAAGAAAAAAATTTTCTAGAGGCTGATGACTTCTGCCTTTAATTTCTCCAGCATTCGGCAAAGCTAGCAAAAATTGGCGAGATTGAAATAAGTACGTTTTCGAGATTCATTTGTATGGTCAATCTAAAATAGACTTGAGTTGCATAAATCCTCGATTAATACATAAACCGCAGATGAAAGGCTGACAAACACAGATCGACGCAGATGCTTTTCAGATGATTCGTGCATGAGTGCAAGAAATATCATATAAAATCGACAGACATTAATTTTCGCCCCAAAATTTATCTGTAAAGTTAATTCTTCAATTTAAAAATCTAAAATCTAAAATCTAAAATCTAAAATCTAAAATCAGCAGACTTATGACTGACAAATTTGATGTATTAGTGATAGGTGCTGGCGCGGCAGGTTTGTACACGGCACTTTGCCTTCCAGAACATTTGCGCGTGGGTTCGATCAATAAAAATACTCTGCCTGTTTCTGCCAGCGATTGGGCCCAGGGAGGGATTGCTGCAGCGATCGCCCCGGAAGATTCAGCAGCGCTGCACGTTCAGGATACAGTGGCTGCAGGAGCCGGTCTTTGCGATTTGGAAGCGGTGAAGTTTTTAGTCGAGAATGCTCCTGATTGCATCGATTCCCTGGTGAAAATGGGCGTTGCATTCGATCGCGCCGGCCCCGATTTAGCCCTCACCCTAGAAGCCGCCCATTCCCGCCGCCGAGTGCTCCACTCCGCCGACACCACAGGGAAAGCAGTAATCGGTACCTTGACAGCAAAAGTATTGAGCCGCCAAAACATTCAAGTCGTATCCCCCGCCTTTGCATTGAGTCTGTGGCTCGACGAAAGCGGCCGCTGTCAGGGCATTAGCGCGATTTGTGGCTCCAGAGTCAAATGGCTGCGGGCACCGGCTGTGGTGCTAGCGACAGGCGGCGGCGGACAGGTTTTTGCTCAAACCACCAACCCGTCGGTGAGTACCGGAGACGGGGTGGCAATTGCGTGGCGCGCCGGGGCGCTGCTGCGAGATTTAGAATTTGTGCAGTTTCACCCGACGGCGCTGAGTAAAGCGGGCGCGCCTCGGTTTCTGATTAGCGAGGCGGTGCGGGGAGAAGGAGCTCATTTGGTTGACAGCAAGGGATATCGCTTTGCTTTTGACTCTCACCCCAGCGGGGAACTTGCGCCTCGCGATGTTGTCAGCCGCGCTATTTTCCGCCATTTGCAGAAGACGGGGGAACCTCATGTTTGGCTGGATTTGCGCCCGATTGCGGTCGATCGGCTGCGCTACAGGTTTCCGAATATTATTCAAGTCTGCGCTGATTGGGGAATTGATATTTTTTCCGAACCGGTGCCGGTGACGCCAGCCGCCCATTACTGGATGGGAGGGATTGTGGCTGACAAGTTTAACCAAACTTCGATTCCGGGTTTGTACGCGGTGGGAGAAACTGCGAGCACGGGGGTGCACGGCGCTAATCGCTTGGCGAGTAATTCGCTGCTGGAATGTCTGGTTTTTGGCGCGCAGATGGGACTTTTGCAGGTGGAAGCTGAAAAGTCTAAGCCATTCACGGATGATGAAGATGTAGGGGAAATTTGGGAAAAATCGATTTCTCCACAGGAGATTGAGACGATCGAAAAATTGCGGGTGGAATTGCCGAGTTTGCTGTGGCAGAGTGCGGGAATTTGCCGGGGAATGCGGGATTTGGAAAGTGCGATCGCCCAAGTTGAGATTTGGCGGCAAGAATTTGCCTCTTTGCCTTTGAGTCAAGCTTTGCTCAATTTGCGGCCCGGACAAATTATTGATTTTTCGCTGGATAATGCGGAAAATAGCTCAGTTTTACGAAATTGGGGAGAACTTGGCAATTTATTGGATATTGGCTACTTAATTCTCAAAAGTGCTGCGTTTCGCACGGAAAGTCGCGGCGGTCACTATCGTGTGGACTATCCACTGACCGATCGGGATTGGTGCAGGCACACTTTAATTAACCAATCTAATTGGTACAAATCGGATCTAATAGAAGATTAAAAGATTGGTCTCAGCGCGTTCCTGTACCGTCACTTTTCGGGTTCCCGTTAGGGTCTGGTTCGTATTTTGAGGAATTTCCAGAGATAGAGGTTTCGACGGCTGTCAAAAATGTGGAGGTCGATCGGGCCGATCTTGGATTGGTTCGTAGTGCGTCCTGGCGTCCGCTCACTTGTTGCGGACTAAAGTCCGCACTACGAACCGTTTTTGTGATGGTAGCGGCATTTGCGATGGCGATCGTATTCACTTGCAAGCATACAGCCAGGGCTGCCGTTGTTGTGAGCTGAATCAAAGTACGCATAATTTATAGCCTTATTAAAATCACTGCAGTAGATGCACGTCTGTACAACCTATTATATATATCAATTTACGTAATTCCACTGATATCTTTACATTTACTTTACTTAAATTTCGTGAAGTTACGTAAAAGATTATAAATAAAGACTTTTTGGCGATTTAAATTTGGTCTTCGAGCTCAGTTTTTGAATCTTTTAACTAGCACTGACGCATGGGGAACTAGAAACCTGGTTGATGGACGAAAATACTTCGTTGGAGTTATAGCGTGAGTCGCCGCCACAATGTCAAGAGTCTTTATGTAATTAATGGGGCGTGGTTACTTAGGAATGAAAATTTAATAACTTAAGCGATTGCTCGTTACCAGGCTCTGCCTGGTAATGCAGATCCGGAGGCTCTGCCTCCTTTTATCTGGCAACTTATAGGAGAGAGGACTATAGAACCCATTTGACATCTTTGAGTTTTTGGGTTGGGTGACGAGAAATACCGAGAGAAACCCGGTTTCTGAGATTTACGCTCATGGCGAGAAACCGGGTTTCTACGAGTTTTTGGGTTGGGTGACGAGAAATACCGAGAGAAACCCGGTTTCTGAGATTTACGCAGAATAGATAT
>JBBSNU010000464.1:0-4636 GCA_038260455.1 Chroococcales cyanobacterium
AATGATGGACAGCATCGGCGCGCGGCTTTTGAGATGGCTTTGAGGGAAAATCCGCAGTTGGGATACGAGACGGTGGCGCTGATTTTGTTTCTCGATATTGGGTTGGAAAAGTCGCAGCCGATGTTTGGTGATTTGAACGGTTTTCAAGTTCCTTTGGAGTCGTCGCTAAGTCTACTTTACAACCACCGGGGCGATTCGGCTTTGGTGCTGAAGGCGGTTGTTAAGCAGGTTGAGGTGTTCCGGTGTTTGACGGAGATGGAGAAGGGGAGTCTGAATGGGCGATCGCCCAAATTGTTTACGCTAAGTGCGATCGATCGCGCTATAATGGCTTTGCTATCTAATATGCACGGCATCAAACACGCAAAACCCTCTCGTTACCGCGCCACAAAACAGGAAAAAGAGGCAGAACTTACTCACCAAATACAACAGGCGGTTAGTTATTGGAATGCGGTTAGCAATTTTATTCCTGATTGGCAATTAGTTCTGCACAAGCAAGTTGCGGCGGGAGAAATACGCCGGGATTCTGTGCATTGTCACAGTGTTGTGCTGGAGAGTTTGGGGGAAGTTGGGGCTGTTTTGCTGTCGGTTTTTCCTGAGAGTTGGGAGGAACGTTTGAGCCTTTTGCAGCAGGTGGATTGGTCGATTTCTAATCCTGATTGGGAGGGAGGGATTTTGTTGAAAGGGGGGATTTCGCGATCGAGGGCGAGTGTTAATTGGATGACTGATTATTTGAAGGCGAGACTGGGTTTGGAAACCGCAGGTGCACCACAGGCGCAACGCCCGTGATACGCTAAAATCTGTGATTTTAATTAAAATAGCGTCGAAACGGTTCTGCAAGAATGCCCAAAATTTGGTCTAGCTGAATAATGAAATATTCAGTCAAATCAATTTTCAACAACTGATTTTCTAGGATTAGGAATTTCCAGTTTGTACCCGTTGAAACTGCTCCATAAATCACCGATTGTTCTTGCCCTTTACGAGCATTAAATATTTGAGCTGCTGCCATCTGAGCCGCACACTGTCCCAATCCTATTCTAATATCGTTGTCTTTTGCTTCCACCAATGTCAAAACTGGAGCCGTCACCAATGATTGATTGCTCGACGCACTGAGGAGAAAGTCACAAGCCCCTGTTAATCCTTTGCTCTCTTCTACGTTAAATGTGTTGCCGGAAAAGTAGCCAATTTTGTTGTGAAAAGTGCGCCGTATTTCGAGTAGAATGGGAGTGATGATTAATTCCGATCGAGCTTTTTCGGTGCTGATGCTTGAGGCTAAGTCTAGGGTTTCGTCTAGGGTTTGCTTGAGACGTTCTGAAGGTGCGATCGGGGTAATTTGGCTGAATAAGTGGGGAATGTCTTCAACGGTTAGATCCAGGGTTGAGACGGCTTGGTCGATCGTTTTGAAGTCGCTATAGGACATATTTGATTTGGGGGTAGGAGAGATAATTTTTTTAACCGCTGCTTGAGGTAAAGCTACGCAGATAATATTGTTAAATCCATCCCAACTCGGCTTTTGCTGCCTCGACGGCCATTTTTACAGCACTAGCACTTGCTGTTATTTTATAGGATGCTTTTGGATTACTAGGGTTAGATAAAACAACATTTCCCTCCCAAATATGGCTTTTTCTAGACCAATCAAGTTGTGCCAATTCAGATACTTTTTCAGGATCAAAATCTTGGCTGCTATCTGTGTCATAGGTACAGTATAGCAACCTACCTAAAACTTCTAGCCCTACACTTCTACCTAAGACACAGTGTTCCTTAAACTGATTCACATCTTCAACACTCAAATCTTCAACGCTGGTTTCAAAAATATGTCTAGTATGACTACATTCTGAAAACAAATTCTTAAGACATATAGCCAAAATATTTGACGATTCGGCAACGTCATAGTCTTTAAGTTCATCAATTGGGCCGTCACTAAACGCGCAACTCACCAATTTAGCTATGAAATTAGTTGTGTATATAAGTTTCCTTTTACTGTCTGGATTAGTTTTAATTTTATCTGTTTTTCCATGAAACATTGGCACTTTTTCAAGTAAGCTTTTGGTAATACCAACCCTGCCTTCAAACTCACCGAATGATAAAAGCAATGATTTATCCAGTTGTTTGGTCTGCGCCATATCTCGGAAATCCGCCTGACACTGGTTAAAATCTTCCTCTAAAACCAGCGTAATAGGGAAATCATTATCACCTATTAACTCGCCGTCACCACTTTCAATTAACTCGTGAATAGCGCGCTTGCGATGCTGTCCATCAGTAATATCTAGCTTGAAACCACGAGGAATAACTACTAGACAAATTCCCCTACCTAGTTCTATAATTTCAATCTTTTCAGGATCGACATTTGCTGTCAGTGTCCCCAAAATCCAGGGTTGATCGTTTCTAGCGCGCTTAAGAATATATTGTTTTACTTCCTCAGCATGACCCTTTATCTCTGGGCGATTTTTACCCGAATCAGGATCGTTGCCAGTTGATGGTCTTGCCTGGAGGAGGGTAGGCAAGTCATCAGCCGGGATATTGATTTGCACCATCTTCCGCTTCCCCTGCTGAAACATTAGCCCTGGATAGCACTTCTGACGGTGGTACTTGGCAAAGTAAGGCTCTAGAACTTCGTCAAGTTTCTGGCTCGAATCTGTCTCTGGGTAATTGTTTTCTGGCATAATGCGGGGAAAGATTTATTTAATTATTATAACTTTTTGACGGTACGTGAACCAGGGATGCTATTGTGAAAAGGGCAAATAACAATAGACACATGGATCAGTATGCTAGCAAGCAGATTGTATCATAAAAATTAAAAATTAGCAAGATAGGAGTTTTATAACGTGATAGAAGTTCAACAGATGTTATTATTTGAACCACGAACTGTTCCAGAGTTACTCGAAGAGATAAAAGCGCTCACTAAAGAAATTCAAGAATTATACTGCTTAGACGCTATACCTTGGTTAATCGGTTGGAGTGGCGGGAAAGATAGCACCGCAGTATTGCAGCTTATCTGGAACGCGATAGCAGCACTTCCGATAGAGAAACGTACAAAAACTATCCATGTAATCACAACTGATACTTTCGTTGAAAATCCGATTATTTCGACTTGGGTACGTAAATCTTTAACTAAGCTCAAGATACTTGCTCAAGAGCAAAAAATGCCTATTTCCCCGCATCTCCTGCATCCAGAGGTGAAAGAAACATTCTGGGTATGCTTGATTGGTAAAGGCTATCCAGCACCTCGTAATGGATTTCGGTGGTGCACAGATAGGATGAAAATTCAGCCTGTAAATCAATTTATCCGAGACTTGGTTCGAGTACATGGTGAAACTATTGTGGTTTTGGGTACTCGCAAGGCTGAAAGCACTAAACGTGCAGCAACAATGAAAAAGTATGAAGCAGGTAGATTGCGCGATCGGCTCAGTCCTAATTCTCGTTTACCTAACTCTTTAATTTATACCCCTATTGAGAATTGGCGTGATGATGAAGTTTGGCTGTACCTAATGCAGTGGGACAACCCTTGGGGAAATAACAATAAAGAATTATTTACCATGTATCGAGGTGCAACAGCAGACAATGAGTGTCCTTTAGTTGTCGATACTTCTACTCCTAGCTGTGGCGATTCTCGCTTTGGCTGCTGGGTGTGTACAATGGTTGACAAAGATAAATCTATGGAGGCAATGATTCAAAATGATGAGGAAAAAGAATGGATGCAGCCTCTCCTCGATATTCGCAACGAATTAGACATTAAAGACGATCGCCCAAAAAGAGACTTCAGACGCATCTACGGTAGAGTAGAACTGTTTGAACGCAACATGGGCGACGACAAAACCTCCGTTGAACCCATCCCAGGGCCCTACACCAAATTCTGGCGAGAACACTGGCTGAGGCGAGTCTTGGAAGCACAAACCCACATCCGCAAAACCGCACCCCTAGAAATGCGCGACATCACCTTAATTACCCCGGAAGAACTTAGCGAAATCCGCCGCATTTGGTTGGAACAAAAGCACGAATTTGACGACAGTTTACCCCGGATTTATGAAGAAGTCACGGGCGAACCCTTTGCAGATTCCCGTCCCGCCGCCGAAAGAAAACTCCTAGGTAGCGACGAATGGACTGCGATCGAAGAAATTTGCAGCGAGGACGAAATGCACCTGGAATTGATGGCAAAACTCCTCGACACAGAACGCCAATACTACACAAAACCGCGCCGTACAGGCATTTACGCGGATTTGGACAAGTGTTTTGAAACCAGTTCGCGATCGCAGGATGAAGCGATTGGTAACGCCCACTATCAACGCAACTTAAAAACAGCGGTGGATGCTGTTAAAGCAAATCCGACTGAGAACATTCAGCAAGTCAAAAGTGCGATCGTCCAAACCAACAGTTCTGCAAAAAATGATACCGTTGATATTGCCAAACTCAAAGAAGAACTTGAAAGCAGCAGTCAAAGTAAGCAGCTATCTTGGGCCGATATCAAATATTCTACTCCAGAGGTAGGAGAGGGAAATAGCAAAGATTAAATCTGTTAAATCAAAACTTCCCCTGCGTAGCGTGCGTCAGCCAGCATTATTCTATACCTAATTGATAGCCTAATCACTGACGCACCTACCAAACTAATCAGCAACCATCGACAACATCTACAATGCAATTC
>JBBSNU010000465.1:0-4626 GCA_038260455.1 Chroococcales cyanobacterium
GGGTATGAACCTGATTATATCAAAGATGCTGGGGCAAAACTATGGAAGCTACTCTCAAAAGGACTTGAAGAAAAGGTTAAAAAAGATAATCTCAAGTCGGTTATGAAGCGATACTTACGCCGAAATCAAGTGAGCGTACAGCGAAATTTGACGATCGAAGTTAATCTCAGTGGTGCAAATCTCAGTGGCGCAAACCTAAGTGGAGCCGGACTATTTGCCAATTTAGTGAAGGCTGATTTGTGCCAAACGGATTCACACAAACCAATCGCACCTGATGACAGCACAGAATCATCTGAAGCAATCACAGATATTGAAGATGAACAAAACCAGGAAATTCAGCCTGACTCGGAAAACACAATTGACTGGAATGGTTTTCGCTTCCACTCCGACGCACAAGTGAAAATTGCTGAAACGCTCGATCGCACTTCCGCCCTCTTCATGCCCAATTCTCAACTGCGACTGACAACACCCACCGGCAGACAAAACCAAAAAGCTCAATTTCTCGTCTTCCACCAAGGCAAATTGGGGATTCTTGAGGTTGACGGGCCCGAAGATGCAGCAGAAGATGAAGCGGTAGATATTCTGGCGATAAATTCTGGCATCTGTCTTGTCAAACATTACGATGCTACCCGATGCAGCGAACAACCCGATCTAGTTGTGCAAGAGTTTTTGGAAATATTGAGTCAGGAATAGCTATCATATCAAATCTCTTTTCTTCAGTCCGCGGAGGCGGACATTGTTTGTGTAGACGCGGTTTCAACCGCCGACTCTGATCTGCCGAGTCTTATTTTTAGCAAATAAGGTGCGCAGTGCGCACCATACTAATTTTTAACTAATTCCTAGCCTCGATTCTTCTCCGACCAAATGCGTGTTGGCAGTCCCCAAACGTAGACAAATCCTTCGGCGGCTTTGTGGTCGAATTCGTCCTCTGCGCCGTAGGTTGCTAAGTCGAAACTGTACAGCGAATTCTCGGATTTGCGGCCGACAATTGTGGCATTTCCTTTGAACATTTTTAGTCGCACGGTTCCAGTTACTCGCTTTTGCGTGTCTAGAATAAATGCGTCTAAAGCAGTTTTTAAAGGGTTGTACCAAAGACCATTGTAAATCATTTCGCTGTAGGTTTCTTCGATGCCACGCTTGTATCGCGTGACATCTGCTGTCAAGGTCAAACTTTCTAAGTCTCGGTGCGCGTGCATTAATACTAAAATCGCTGGTGTTTCGTAAATCTCCCGCGATTTAATCCCGACTAGGCGGTTTTCAATCATGTCGATCCGCCCGACTCCGTGATTTCCAGCTATTTCGTTGAGTTGGGTAATTAAGGCGACTGGTGATAATTCTTTGCCGTTCAAACTGATAGGCTTTCCGCACTCGAAACCGATTTCTATGTATTCGGGTGTGTTGGGAGTTTGCTCGATCGCCTTTGTCATCAAATACACCTCTTCCGGCGGTTCCGCCCAAGGATCTTCGAGGATGCCGGCTTCGATCGCCATTCCTAACAAATTGCGATCGATACTATAAGGCGAAGACTTCTTCACCGGCGACGGAATACCGCATCTCTCACCGTAGGCGATCGTTTCCTCCCGGCTCATTTTCCACTCCCGCGCCGGTGCTAAAATCTTAATCTTAGGATTCAACGCGCCGATCGACACATCGAACCGTACTTGGTCATTTCCCTTACCTGTACAACCGTGGGCGATCGCATCCGCACCGTATTTTTCCGCAGCTTCTACTAACAATTTAGCAATCAGCGGGCGGGCTAACGCCGTAGAAAGCGGATACCGATTTTCGTAAAGCGCGTTAGCTTGAATCGCTGGGAACGCATAATCTTTGACAAATTCCTCGGTAGCATCAATTACCAGCGATTCCGAAGCACCCGATGCTAAAGCCTTTTTGCGGATTGGTTCTAATTCGTCTCCCTGTCCCAAATCCGCCGCCAGAGTAATTACCTCTTCGACTCCCCACTCCTTCATCAGGTAAGGAATGCAGACGGAGGTATCGACTCCGCCCGAATATGCTAGTACAACTTTTTTAGCGCGACTCATGGGTATTTACATCCTGAATTTAAGTTAATACGGTTGGGTTAAGACTGTTTACTGCCCGGAGATCCCCCTAAATCCCCCTTAAGAAGGGGGACTTTGATCAATTTCTTGTTCCCCCCTTTTTAAGGGGGGTTAGGGGGAATCTGGCTTAACCCAACCGTATTGGAATTTAACCGACTTTTCATTATGCACCTAATTCAGATTAATTCTTGTCAGAAATAGTACAGATTTAGATATTCTTTTTTTGCTAAACTTGGCGATTTCCTGGGAAAGTTGCTGCGAAAAATCTGCTACCGTGGGATACGGTAACTGTGGCGATGGGGAAGATCCGTGTTTTTTAGTGTTGTGATTCCGACGTACAATCGTAAATTGATTTTGGCCAAATGTCTACTGGCTCTGGAAAATCAGCAGTTCGATCGCAGTGTCACAGATTATGAGGTGATTGTAGTCGATGACGGCTCGACGGACGGGACGATCGAGTGGTTGGCCGCAAATGCCGATTTGTTGCCGCACGCGCGATCGATCTGTCAATCTCACCAAGGCCCCGCCGCCGCCCGGAATTTGGGCGTTGAAGATGCTAAAGGCGATACGATTATTTTTATTGACAGCGATTTAGTCGTCACGGAGCATTTTTTGCAAGCACACGCAGATGCTTTGCTACAGGGATACAAGGATACTGATGCGGTTTTCACTTACGGCAGCGTGATTAATACTTGCAATTTCGACAATCCCACCTCAGAACCTTACAAAATAACGGATTTTTCAGCCGCTTACTTTGCTACTGGAAATGTGGCGATCGCCCGCCACTGGCTGCTGGAAGCTGGACTCTTTGACAATCGCTTTCAACTTTACGGATGGGAAGATTTAGAATTGGGTGTCAGGTTAAAAAATTTAGGTTTAAAATTGATTAAATGTCCGCAGGCTGTCGGCTATCACTGGCATCCACCTTTTAGTTTAGAGCAAATTCCGGGCATGATTGACCGAGAAATTCAGCGCGGGAGAATGGGAGTTTTGTTTTATCAAAAACACCCGAGTTTGGAGGTGCGGCTGATGATTCAAATGACTGTTCTGCACCAAATACTGTGGGGATTTTTATCTTTGGGCGGGATGTTGAACGAGCGCACAATGAAACCTTTTTTGCAGTGGCTGATTGACCGAGGCAATTCGCAGTTAGCTTTGGAAATTGCTCGAATTTTTCTCAATTGGTATAATGTGAAAGCCGTCTATGCAGCTTACGGTGAATTGCCGGCTCATACAAAGATGCCATAAATTATCCCGATCGCCCAAACAAAAGATCGGGGGTTCGTTTCACCGAAATTTAGAGCGTATAATAGCAGAACTAAAAAACCCGCCCCCATCGCAGATACCGTTCAACCTGTTCCTCAATTATGGTTGGTAAGTGGGGGCGATTTATTAATATTTGAGATGTGAATTAAAGATGCTTGGTGAAGTGATATCGTGTCCAATCGATTGACAACAATAAAATTGGTTCGTAGTGCGGACTTTAGTCCGCAGAATGAAAGCGGACTAAAGTCCGCACTACAAACGGTTTTTGTTATGGTAATCGATCGCACATGATATAAATTCCTACGGATAAAATATTAAGATTGGTAGATATTGTCAGAACTTGTCAGGGCTTGTGTAGTTGCTGTGTAGAGTAAGTAAATCTACCGAAAAAAGCCAAGGGAGCATCTCTGTCCGAATGCAGTAAGTAAGTATTTTTTTTACAGTGCGATCGCCCTCGATACACCCAAACAGAAGGGGAGCATCTCAGTTTTGCAAAAAGCATTTTTTTTAGTGTAGTGCGAGCTTAAGAGCTCGCGAGTACAATACGCGATCGGGGACGCTCGCACTATAAAATGCAAAACTGAGATACACCCAAACAGAAGTCCGAGGAACCCGATAAATACAGGCAAAACACGGCTTAAAATACTGTAAAGATTTTACTTTTAATCAAAGTTGCCGAATTTACCGGTGATTTGAGGATGATCGGCTGTGAAAATCGATCGGTTCAGATAACTTTGTCCGTAAAAGGTTTAAAATTTTCAATATTTTTGATACAATTATTGCAAATATCAGGGCTAAGCTATTTGGGCGATCGATCTAACAGTTCCACCGCCTCAAACGCAAACAAGGCTGAGAGTCTGATTTATGCGCGTATAGCTGATAAAAGCAGAGGATACAGTCACTCATTGACCAGGCCAAAAACGGATGCAAGCTCCCCCAGGGCTGTCGCTAGCAGCCCAAAATTTTAGACTCCCGTTCAACATCCCAGATTCATCTTTCCTTGTCAATCTAAAATCTAAAACTTGTTCGCTCGCGAAGTCGAAGAATCTAAAACTTGTTCGCTCGCGAAGTCGAAGAATCTAAAATCGAATGACCGCCAGCGATCCAAAAACAAGATGCGGAGCCGATTAAAATTTGCATTGCTCAAATCCGCGCCCTAAAGCAACATTTACTAAAGACTCTTGCGGCAAGCTAATAGTTTTATTTCAAAAATATTAGAAAATTTGCTGATTTTTAAAATTGATTTTCAAATAATAAATTGAGGGTACGTCGTGAAAAAACTTGATAATCAATACGCAAA
>JBBSNU010000466.1:0-4615 GCA_038260455.1 Chroococcales cyanobacterium
AATGGAAATAGAGATATACTCACAATATGTTACTCCCGATTTTTTGTCAGAATTAAAATTCCCAATCAAGGACTTTTTAGAAGCAATAAATGTAGGTATGGCAGCTTTAAGAGATGCTTGAATAAATTTATATTAGGATAAAAACACCGATTCAATAGATTGGGTTGAGTAAATTTAGGGTTGGGAATTGGGCGATCGCTGATGATCCGACTACTCCTGGGGGGATTGAGGCGAAACTGGTTTTGGATACTTTTGTCAGGGAAACTGATGCGTTGTACGATTTGTATGTTGATGGGGAGGTGATTTCGACTACGGGGGAATATCCTTTTTGGGTGCCGGATCGGGGGTGGGTTGAGGCTGCAGATTTAATTGTTGGGAGTTTGTTGCAGACTGGGGATGGTAGGGTTGTTGATGTCGATCAGGTTGAGAAGCGAGAAGGTGCGATCGGGGACAGCACTACAATAAAAAAAAAAGGCTTTTTGCAAAACATAGATGTTCTCACTGGTCTGGCAGTGCAAACCTTACAAGCTAGGGTTATTTTATAAGATATGAAATGCTCGAATTGGCAATTACTAATGGGAGCATCTCATTTTTGTAAAAAGCATTTTTTCTTTGAGTGCGAGCTTAAGAGCTCGCGTATTGTACTCGCGAGCTCTTAAGCTCGCACTATAAATACAAAACTGAGATGCTCCCTGACTAATTACTAATTAGCAATCGCCAATTACCAATTATCTAATTCCAGCGCTTCTTGCGCTGTCGCTGGTTGGCCACCGACTCCACCAGTCCCAGTGCGAGAAAGTTACTCAGCAGCGACGCATTCCCGTAACTTAGGAAAGGTAGCGGAATCCCTGTCACTGGGGCTAAGCCAATGTTCATCCCAATATTTACGAATACCTGAAAAATTAACATTGACAGTACGCCGATCGCCAGCAATGAACCAAAATTGTCGTTAGCAGTTTGAGCAATAACCACCAACCGGAAACAAATTATCCAGAACGTCACCAGAACGCAAATACAGCCAATAAAGCCCAATTCTTCGCCGATCGCTGAAAAGATAAAGTCCGTATGCTGTTCGGGAATAAAGTTAAGCTGAGTTTGGGTTCCGTGAAACAAACCCCTGCCTTTGAGTTCCCCGGCCCCGATCGCAATCCGAGATTGAATCAAGTGATATCCGCTGCCTAAAGGGTCTTTCTCGGGGTTTAAAAAGCCCGTCAGGCGCATTTTTTGATAATCCTGAAGCACACCCCAAAAAATATGTCCGACGTGTCCCGACACCACGTTCACCAGCACAGCACCGAAAGTCCCCAACCAAGGCCAAGGTAGGCTTCGCCAAGCGATAATCCCCGCAACCACTACCCAAGCGATCCAAATCGGTGTAGACCAGTTGTTTAGGAGCACCGAGATTAGAGGAGAGAACAGCAATATCAGCCAGCCGGGATTGACATTACCCCAGTAAAACATCCCCATTGTGATCGCGCCAAACACCAGAGAAGTACCTAAATTTGGTTCAGCAAAGATCAATCCCCAAGGTAGGGCCATCACGGCCAGCATCTTCAACATATCCCTGACTGTGGGGACAGTTTTGTCGTGCAGGAGAGCTGCTAAAGTGATAATCATCCCTACTTTGGCAAATTCTGACGGTTGCAGGTAAAAGCCGCCGATATTGATCCACCGCTGGGCACCGAGCCCTGTAGTACCGATAAATCGAACTGCGATCAGTGACAAATTGATAATTATGTAAATCGGCCATTTCCACTGAAGGAGTATGTCGTAGCGGCAGCGGGAAATGATTATGGCTAGGAATAAACCGACTGCGCCAGTTACCCAGTGCCGCCACCAGTCGATCGACGCCTGGTTCATTTCGACGCTGCGGATCATGATTCCGCCGAAGATGGTGAGGCCTATGCAGGCGATAAACAGCCAAGGATCTGATTCTTCCCAGGGTTTGAAGATGGATTTCCAGCGGTTTCTGCTTTGTATTCTCTGCAACATGAGGATTTTAGATTTTAGATTTTAGATTTTAGCTAGACAGGCGGGAATCCCGACACCATAACCGTTTCGGGTTGATGTTAGGATGAAAGACGATCACTCATTGTAATAATTCTGGTAGAATATTCATATCTTGGATCAAAGAATAACAATCTGGGTCTAGGTAAAAAACTTTTCATGTGACAAGTGGGGCTCTACGTGTTCCTCACTATAAAACGCAGTAGAGGGAAAGAATGTTCGTGTACCTTGAATGAAGTTCTAGATATCCTTAACCGGACTGCCCGGCCCAGACCATACCCTTCGGGTTCGCGCGTGGAGCGTCACATTATGGAACGGATGTTCGGAAGTTGTGGATATATTGCCGATTCTGAGCTTACAACGTACTGTACGAGCATTGGTGTAAGTACGTCACTTTATTCGGCGACTCCTACAGAGGTTCCGGGCCTTCAGCTACGGTTCTTTGCTGGTTCGCACCAATCGCCCTAGGGTGTGCATTCCGCACCAATCTAGGGCTTACTTATTTCGCCTTCCGATTTTTCATAATTAAAGCCCAAAAAATTGCTTGGGGGATCTTGGTTTCAAAATCAAAACGCCCAAACGCCGATCGACCGGCGATTTCCAGCGGCCCACAAAGTCAACACTAAGCGCAGCGCACGCGCTACAAACGCTGCACAGCAACCAATCTTCACCTAGGGTGGGTCGGGGGCGCGCCTTCCCGGATTTAATAGCCGATCGCCCCCCAAGCCCTAAAATCATCCTTTTGCGGGTTCGTAAAGATACTCAAAACCGTTACCGTCGGGGTCTCTGCCGTAAAAAGAGGCTGTACCGTCGCGGTGTTCGTGAATCTGGGTGACGGAAACACCTTCGGATTTAAGCTGTTGGTAGGCGGATTCCATTTCGGTGCGATCGTCAAACACAAAACCAAAATGCGGCCCTGCTTGGTCGTAACTCGGACTCAACAGCGCCAAGCCGTCCTCTCCGGCTTTCAAGTAAGCCCAGTCTGCATCTTTCCAGACTAACTCCATACCCAAATTTCGGTAGAATTCAGCAGATTTTTCTATGTCTTGCACGCAGACGGCTACGTGTCCCAATCGTTTTAGTTTCATGTCTAGAATTTTTATGGTTGTACTTGAGTTTATTGTATCTTTTTTTTGATTTGTTTCTCGGTTAATTAGGTATTTTTTGTGAGTTTTTGGTGTGCGCTAACTGTACCTTTTCTACTTGCTTGCTGTCCATGTGGCTGAACAGTTTAATGGTGCGATCGAAATTTTCTTGGGTTCGGTCGGTGTTACCAAGTTATTGTTCTGTCAGGGCTAGTTGATAGCAAGCTTCGGCTCGGTCTAATTTGGCGTTGGATCGATCGAGTATTTCTAGTGCTGCATGGTGCTGTACGGCTCGGTCTAATTCTCCCGCTTCTCGGTACACAGAGGCTGTAGGGGTGAGTGCTTTGGCTTTGATGCTCCTGGCTACCTCTGCTTCATACCAGTTTCTCCCAAAAACGATCCAGACTACCCATGCTCCAAACCCTTACAGAATAAGTCCTTTTTCAATTCTTTAATCTCAAACCTAAAATCTAAAATAATCTCATGCCATCCGTCGCAATTTGTGGTAATCTGACAGCAATCCACTTTAATGCTCGATCGAGCCTTGTCCGGCTATGCGAATAGGTAAAAATTTACAAAAGTTTCTGCTGTTCACAATAGCATTAGTCTTTGCAGCATCGCTGCTGATTAAAGTTACTAAATTTAACAATTATTTCGGTTTCAACCGCGCCGATACGGAAACAAAAGTTATTGCCCTTACCTACGACGACGGCCCTTCTCCTCCCTATACAAATCAGCTTTTAGATATTTTTGACCGCTATCAAATTAAAGCAACTTTTTTTGAAGTCGGTCGCAACATTGAGAAACATCCAGAAATCGTGCCAATGATTGTGGCGAGGGGAAATGAGTTGGGAAATCATTCCTACTCTCACAAAGATATGATGTTTAAACCACAGCAACATTTGCTTTCTGAGATTGAAAAAACTGACAAGCTTTTGCAGGAAAATGGGGTGAAGCAGGACAGTATTAATTTTCGGCCGCCTTGGGGACGGAGATTTATAGGTTTGTCTTATATGGTTTCCCAAATGCACAAAAAACTGATTATGTGGGATGTGGATTCTCAAGATTATGAGAAAACTCACACGGTAGATGATATTGCAAATCAGGTGATTAATAATGTGCGATCGGGTTCGATTGTGGTGATGCACGACGGCGGGGGCGATCGCTCGAAAACGGTAGCAGCAACTGAGATAATTGTCAAGACTTTGCAGTCGAAAGGTTACTCGTTTAAGACTGTTTCGGAGTTGCTGAAAAATCAATAAAGTTATTTTGATTCATGTCCTGTTGGGCAAAATACGCTATGTTTGTAGTGAGAAATGCGAGTTTTCTGGTTTTTTTGCGGACGGTCGTCCTTACTACGAACCTTTTTGATGCGGACTGAAGTCCGCACTACGAACCTGTTTTTGTAATATTTTATTAGAGATTGTTTGTTAGGTAATTAGCAATTTTGAGGCTGCCTCCTGGTGGGCCCATTCTTTCTAAGCCATTTTTAACGCAAGTTTCTAAATAATTTTTGTCCTGCA
>JBBSNU010000467.1:0-4599 GCA_038260455.1 Chroococcales cyanobacterium
CCTATCTGCTTGTAATCTTCTACTATGACACCGGGTAAATCTAGAATATTTGTCATTAACTTATTCATAATTTATTCTGCTGGCACAATTTTCATCAACACTTAACTAACATTTTAGCACAACAAGTACAGAAGAGCCCTAAAGTCCTCACTACGAACCTTTTTAGATGATGGTTTTTGCGTATATTTAGCGAGCAGAATATGCCTTGAAAAAATACAAGCCAACCGTCGCGAATATCAAAACAATTATTCCTAAAACCAACTCCATACTAAATTTTTGAGCGTTGCCCAAAGCCACAAGAATTTGTTGCCGCACTACGAAAGCAAACAGCCAACAAACCTCGGCTTTCAGCCAAACCAAAAGGCTTCTGGCTAGGAGATATTGCCGGCGCGCATTTTCTTCGGTAATCCGTACTGGATAATTAAAAGTATGCGGATAGCGCGATAGGGCAGTTAAAACCACAAAAATAACGACAGCCACCGCCGGCAGTATCCAGATTGTCACCCTGTCGCCCCAAGCATCAGGCTGCCCGGATAATCCGAAATGAATCGGAATTCGATCGGGCAAAACAGCCCAAAATTGTACGATCGGCAAAACAGCAAGCAAAATCGCGATCGCCCCGGCGAACTCTACCGCCAAATCAGCAGGCGAAAGCCCCAGATATCTAACAGGCCTTTGGTTTGGTGTGTTTCCAGTCATGGCTACTTAAAATTAGATTAAGATTGAAAATAATAGTATTGCTTCCCATTTCCTCCCCCAACAGCTTTCGTTGGGGATTTCCAAACAATCTCGCGAGGTTTTATGACGGTTCAGGTTTTGGTGGAAAAGAAAAAGTTAGAAAAACCGCCGCTAACAATACACACTTTAGGCGATCGCGTCCTGCGGCAGCCAGCAAAGCGCGTTAACAGCGTCGATGCAGAAATTCGGCAGTTAGTCCGAGAAATGCTGCAAACCATGTACAGTGCTGACGGCATCGGTTTGGCAGCCCCCCAAGTCGGAGTCCACAAACAAGTAATCGTGATCGACTGCGACCCGGAAAATCTGGCCACACCGCCAATGGTTTTGATCAACCCCACCATCAAAAGTAGCAGCAGCGCGTTCTGCCTGTTGCAAGAAGGGTGTTTGAGCATTCCGGGAGTCTATTTTGATGTCAAACGCCCAGAAGTCATTGAAGTGTCATATCGCGACGAATTCGGCCGCCCGCAAACCCTGAAAGCAACTGAGTTACTGTCGAGAGTAATTCAGCACGAAATGGATCATCTCAACGGAGTGCTGTTTGTAGACAGAGTAGACAACAAGCTGGCACTGAATGAAGAATTAGTCAAGAACAAATTTTCGCCCAAGGCAGTAAAATCAGTATGATGGCAGGAACTCCGAAAAGTGGTTTATTGTTAGCTCTTTGTTGCATCACTGCGATCGCCTCCGTCGGCTCCATTTTTGAGTTGTCTTCGGGAGACGCTCAACTCGGCAATGTAGTGACCGGTATCATCCTCGCCCTCAGCGTACCGCTAACAGGCATATTTTTCTATGCAGCCGTTCAGGATGCTAGAGCAAATCTATAAGCAGAGTCATTAGTCATTGGTCATTGGTCATTAGTCATTAGTTATTAGTTATTGGTTATTGGTTATTGGTTATTAGTTATTAGTTATTATTCATAATCTAAAATTTCATAACTGTGAAATCAAGATTGCGAATAAATAACATCACCTAACAGCGAACAAATGACTAATAACTGTGCTATCAATACTGCCGATCAATAATATCAGCTAACAGCTAATATAGCAATCCTAAATCATTCTCAATAACTGGTTAACTGGTTCCCAGGCTCTGCCTGGGAACCGATGTCCAGATGCTCTGCCTCGGCTGCGAAAAGGTCGGCAGAGCCTCTGGATCTGCGTTACCAGGCAGAGCATGGTAACGAGTATAATCATTTAGGATTGCTATAGCTAATAGCTAACAGCTAATGACCAATAACTAATGACTGATGACTAATGACTAATAACTAATGACTAATGACTAATGACTAATGACTAATGAAATCGGATTTCTGCGACAAGTGCCCGCCAAAGGCGCTGCGGGAGGGCCAGCGTCCAAGTACCCACTTTCTGAATATGGGGAAGTGGCGATCGGACGCGATCGCAATTGTCACATAGCCCTAGAGTCGATCGCCCACGGCATGGTTTCCCGCCGCCACGCCGCAGTCCGTCCCCTGACTCAGGGTAATTGGACGAGATGGCAAATTTGCGACCTCAACAGCGCTAACGGAACTTATATCAACGGTCAAAAACTGCAAGGCTGCCAAACTTTACAAACAGGCGATCGCATCAGTCTCGGTGAAGACGGCCCTGAATTCATATTTGAAACTTCCGCAACCCCTCACCAAAATAAACCCGGATTCTCCCAGGCCCCAATCGGCAATTTTGAGCCGCCCGAAAAAGACGCTCTAACTTTAACTCAATTATTCCCGATCGCCTCCACCGGCAAACAATTAAGCCAAAAAGCCTACTTATATCCAGGTATTGCGACAGTTATTTTTGTCGTGTCCATGTTTCTCGCCGTCGGAAATTCCGCAGCCTTCAACTTCCTGCTGTCAGCCTACCTAGCCGGTGCAGCTTACTACTTCATCTATCAACTGTGCGGCAAACACAAACCTTGGTGGGTATTGCTAGGTACCGCTTTAGCCACAGTCCTGATACTGCTAAGCCCCTTATTGATTGGATTTATATTAGTATTTAGAGAAATTTTGCCCGGTCGTTTGCCCGCAGAAGGCGAACAAATCAGTTTTTTACCTTTTTTAATCAGAATGTTCTTCGGGGCGGGTTTGATGGAAGAATTGCTGAAAGCCCTGCCCGTTTTGGGAGCGATGCTGCTGGGAAATTTACTAAAAAATCCCTGGCGCGATCGCATCGGCGTTTGGGAACCATTAGACGGAATTCTGTTAGGAAGTGCCTCAGCAGTCGGCTTTACACTACTAGAAACTCTCGGCCAGTACGTTCCCAATATCATCCAAAATATCACCCTGCAAGCAGGCCCAGAAGCCGGACAATTAGTAGGATTGCAATTGCTAATTCCCCGAATTTTAGGCTCCGCCGCCGGACACATGGCCTACAGCGGTTATTTGGGATATTTTATCGGTTTGAGCGCCCTCAAACCCCGGAAGCGCTGGCAAATTTTGGGCGTAGGTTATTTTAGCGCCTCCGCACTTCACGCATTATGGAATGCGTCGGGAGCAGTCAGCGTACTTTTGCTGGCCTTGGTGGGAGTTTTGTCCTATGCGTTTTTGGTGGCGGCGATTTTGAAAGCCCGCGCTTTGTCTCCGAATCGAGAGCAAAATTTTGCTACTCGCATATTGTATGAAAAGTGAACTAGCAGGTCAAACAGCGATTTTTTTCTTGTGTTTCAACCAGCGTGAACCAGCCAATGCTAAAGCTGCCCCTCCCACAGTAATTGGTTCGGGAACTGGTTCGGCTTCGGTATCCACTAGAGTGTAAGAAACCTCGGCATCGTGGATAATTAGGGCTTGCTGAAAAAGCCTAAAACCAATTGCACGCTCTAATCTTGCCCAGTTATAGAGGTGTTTTAAGAGTTATAAACCAAACGATCGAATTAACCACAAACAAAAAGGTATAAAAAATATATATTGATGGAGCGCAGAGAGCTCTCCATAAAGAAGGCATTTTAAGTGTTTTTAACAAACCGAGCGGGTAAACTAGACCTTCCGGTATCGAACGGGTATTAAAACTTTTATCTAAGGCGCTTTCATTATTCAAGAATTGGGTAACTGCATGGATTCTTTGTATGTAATAAAATTGCACCTTCCAGTAGGTAGCTTCTAACAACCAAAAACCAAAAATTATCACGTATCCCAGCGGAACTAACGCATTTATTTTGCTGGCAAATGCCCAACCGCTCAGCGCCACCCAAATGGTAATTGCTGCTGTTTTTACTTGCAGCAAAATTGTACTGAAGTTAGCTATTTTTTTCTCTAATTCCTCTGCTCCTTTTTGCAGCATTGCTAGCTGAAATTCAAATCGCTCCATGTTTGATTCGGAGATGGCTGATTGTTCCTATATGGTTTCTAAGTTTAAAATACCAAACTCCAGCAGTTTCACCTACCAAAAGGCTGTCCCATCCACTGCCAGCACGACCTATTAAAAGTGGCAATTATACCACAGTTTAAGAAAACAGTCTTAGAAGAACTGGGCTTTAGACCCATTTTTTTGGTAACAATCGTGGTTCGCCCACCGTTGCTTGGGAGTTCGCCCCGTTTCTCCGACGTACAGCAACAATGGCAGCGCGCTGTCAATAACGAAGTAGAGGCGATCGCGATCGCCTGCGTCATATATCATGTATAATTATATTTGTCAATGCGTAATTTACGAAGAGAATACCGCAATATTGAGCTCTCGTGTATAAGTAGCGTCTGCGTAATTGCTCACGGCCAGAATCCCAGCCCAACTTAGAAATTCTTCACAAATAGTTTGACTGTGGTACTATCTGGATGAGCTGTGAGTAGCTTAGGGAAGCCAACGGGCTTGATTCCTGTGGTGGAGGAGAATCCAGGAGTGCTAGATAGGATGTCATTGGGATACGCAAACG
>JBBSNU010000468.1:0-4595 GCA_038260455.1 Chroococcales cyanobacterium
CCAGGAAATGTACCGAACTCTGATCAAACATTATCCGAATGGCTCGGTGTTTTTGTTCGATCGCGATTTGCGCTATACTCTCGTTGACGGTCAAGGTTTGGCAGTAGCTGGTTTGTCCAAAGAACAGTTGGAAGGCAAAACATTGCAGGAAGTATCGCCACCTGAAGATTTGCAACTTTTTGAAAGTAAATATCGCGCGGCTTTGGCAGGAGAAGAAAATAGTTTTGAATATAAATACCGCGATCGATATTATTCAAAAACAATTTCTCCCGTCAAAAACGACCGACAAGAAATTTTTGCAGGTATGGTAGTTACTCAAGATATTAGCGATAAAAAGCACGCAGAATTGGCGATGCAGCGGATGAAGAGCGAGCTAGAAATAAAATATAGAAAGCGTACTGAAGATCTAAAAATTGCTAACCAACAATTGCGGGAAGAAATTATCGATCGCTGGCGCGCTGAAGAATTTTTGCGGGAAAGCCAGCAACAGTTAGAATTGTTTTTTTCTCAATCTTTAGATGGCTTTTTTTTTATGATGCTGGAAGAGCCAGTGTACTGGAACAATGCCGCTGACAAGGAAAAAGTTTTGGATTACGTATTTGCTAACGCGCGGATAACGAAGGCAAACGATGCTTTAATCGCTCAATACGGAGCTACTCGGGAAGAGTTGATTGGCCAGACGGTTAACTTTTTCTTGTCCCACAACTTGGCTGGCTGCAGAGAGATGTTCCGGCAATTTTTTGATGCTGGCAGAATTCACATCGAAAATGACAATCGCAAGTTTGACGGGACTACAATTTGGGTGGAAGGCGACTATATTTGCATTTATGATTCTCTGGATAGAATCGTGGGGTATTTTGGCGTGCAGCGCGAGATTAGCGATGCCGTGGCGGCAGCTACGCAAGGGAAACAAGCTGAAGCAGCACTGAAAGAAAGCGAAGAAAGATTCAGACAGTTAGCCGAAAACATTGAAAGCGTGTTTTGGATGGTAGGCCTTCAACCGCAGGAAATTATTTATATCAGTCCGGGTTACGAAAAAATTTGGGGCAGAAGCTGTGCTGAATTGTATGCTTGCGGACACTTTTTGGCAGATTTTATTCATCCAGAAGATCGCTCTCGCGTTGTTGCTAAATTTTCTAAAAGAATTGTCGTTGAAGACGAAACAGAATATCGAATTCTCAGGCCTGATGGCGAAATTCGCTGGATTCGCGATCGGGCTTTTCCAATTATAAATCAAGCTGGTGAAGTTTACCGCGTTGTTGGCATTGCAGAAGATATTAGCGATCGCAAACAAGCAGAAAAAGCGTTCCGTGAAAGTGAAGGACGCTTCCGCCAGCTAGCAGAAAATATCCAAGATTCCTTCTGGTTAGTTTCTGCTGATTTGACCGATTTATTGTATGTAAGTCCAGCTTACGAACAAATCTGGGGGCGCAGCCGCGAAGAATTGTATGCAGAGCCGATAAAATGGATGAAGTGGGTAAACTCAGAAGATAAACATTTGTTGCACGAAGCAATGGGGCGAGTGTTGCAGGGCGAGTCCAGCAGTACCGAATATCGGATTTTTTTGCCAGATGGCACTATTCGCTGGGTGTGCGATCGCGCTTTTCCTATTTACGATGAATCGGGCAATATTTACCGCATCGCTGGTATTTGCGAAGATATTAGCGATCGCAAATTGACTTCTGCCCGCATCCAAGCAGCACTCCACGAAAAAGAAGTATTGCTCAAAGAAATTCACCACCGAGTCAAAAATAATATGCAGGTAGTTTCCAGCCTGCTGCAACTACAAGCTCAATACATTGAAGACGAACCGACGCTAGCTTTATTTGAAGAAAGCCAAGTCCGCATCCATTCAATGGCTTTGATTCACGAGCAACTTTATCAATCGGACAATCTCGATCGGATCGATCTCCTGCCCTACGTTGAAAATTTGGTTGCTAATTTGTATCAATCTTTTGGTGGCGGCAACAATTCCATCCAATTCAAGGTCAACGTTGACCCAATTTCTTTAAATATAGAAACAGCAATTCCTTGCGGTTTGATTATTAACGAACTGGTTTCTAACTCTTTGAAATATGCCTTTACCGAAAGTTTGGCAGGTGAAATTACTATTAATTTTCATGAAATAAGTTCTCAGCAATTTCACTTAAGTATTCAAGACAACGGCAGCGGATTCCCTGCGGGTTTCAACGTAGAAACTACCGAAACATTAGGATTGCGATTAGTGCGGATGTTGACCAACCAATTAGATGGAACTCTTGTGATTGACAGTGAGTGCGGAATTTGTTACGATATTAGTTTCGCTGAGTTGACTTATCGACGGCGCATTTAAAAAAGAATATGAACCCGATCAAGATTTTGGTGGTCGAAGACGAAGTGATTGTTGCCGAAGACATAGCAGGCAGGTTAAAAAAACTGGGTTATGCAGTAACAGCTACGGTTGTTTCAGGAGAAGAAGCCCTGGAAAAAGTCACAGAAGAACGGCCAGACTTAGTGCTGATGGATATCGTGCTTAAAGGTGACATGGATGGTATAACAACAGCCGAAAAAATCAGAGCCAAGGTAGATGTACCAACAGTATTTTTAACAGCTTATGCCGACGATAAAACGCTGCAAAGAGCGAAACTTACAAACCCATTTGGTTATATTATTAAACCATTTCAACAACATGATTTGCGGGTGGCGATCGAGATTGCGCTGCACAGACACGAAATCGAAGCTAAGATGCGAGCTTCTCTCAAAGCTTCGGAAGCGACGAGAGAGTCGGTGGAAGAAAAATCCTACCGCCAAAACCAGTATATTTCAATGGCTGCTCACGAATTGCGGAATCCGCTCAACGCGATTTTAATCTCTGCGGAACTCCTAGAGATCGATCGCGCTCGATGCAGTGATGAAACCCAAGTCAGAACCCTGCGGCTGGTGAACTCAGCTACAAAAAAAATGAACCAGCTAATCGATGATATGCTGTTCATGGGCCGAGCAGAATCAGGTCAACTCAAATCCAATCCATTACCGATAAATTTAGTAGAATTTTGTCAAGACTTGCTGGAGCAACTGCAGTTAGGAAATGAAGCCAAGCACAAACTAAAATTCATCCCGTCTGACGTTACCAGCGCGATTTTAGATCAACAATTGCTGCACTGCATTATTTCTAACTTAATCGTCAACGCCATCAAATATTCCCCAAACGGCGGTCAAGTCAGCTTGGAATTGCAATACAATCAAGCAGGAGATGGAGACAAAGAACCTATTTTTTATTTGTCTCGCGAGTGTTTATTTCCCAATTTTCCATCTACAAATATTAACTCTCCCTCACTAATTATCCGCATCCAAGACGAAGGTATGGGCATCCCAGAAACCGAAGCAGAGAAAATATTTGAAATGTTCTACCGCTGCAAGAATACTGGGAAGATTAAAGGTAACGGTTTGGGATTGACCATTGTTAAAAAAGCTGTGGATTTGCAAGGAGGTGCGATCGGCTGTGAAAGCAAAATCGGCGTTGGTACTACCTTTACAGTCGTGCTTCCCTATGTAGCTCTTTCCTCAAAAAGTCATAGATAAGACTTATCTAATCATCAAAGTGATGCAAAATCCACTCAACCGCCACCGATAAATTGGCTGCAATAAAATCCGGTTTAGTATGGTGCTGATACTCGCCGCTCAACACGCTTTCGCCGTAACCAGTCTGCACTAAAATACCAGTACAACCGGCATTGTGAGCCATATCAACATCAGTCGCTTTGTCTCCCACCATAAAACTCTTCGGTAAATCCAAATTGTGTTCCCAAGCGGCGGCTACCAACATTCCCGTATTCGGTTTTCGCCAAGTAGTATATCGTGTGAATTCTGGGTTAGTTCCGCCTTCGGCTTCGCTCAAATAAGGGCAGTAATAAAGAGCATCTAAGCTGGCTCCGGCTTCATTTTTTAATAACAAACACAGGCGTTTGTGCAAAGCTTCAACGTGGCTGACTGGATAATAACCTCTGGCGGGGCCGGATTGATTGGAAACCAGACAGCAAAATATTTTTTGGTCATTTAAACGGCGTACAGCTTTAGCTATTCCTGGGATTAAATGCAAATCTTCTACTTTGTAGATGTAGCCTGCTTCGATGTTGAGAACGCCATCGCGATCGAGAAATACTGCTCGTTTCATAGAATTACAATTGATAATTTGCTGCGTTGGGCGGGTTTTGTATTGAGATTATCTGCCGTTGGTTGAGATTGCTGGCAAAACCCGCCCCTTGTAGTAGGGAGGAGGGCGGGTTTTGCACTTATCAACTGGTTTATTTCAGAGATTTTTAGCTAAACCCGCCCATACAACATACTATATTTTTGTGGCGATTACCTACTTAATCGGGCATAATCTAAAGTTTATATAATTAGATTGTAGGGGCGGGTTTAGCCCGAAAATATTGCAGATAACAGATAATTTCTGTACAAAACCCGCCCTCTTCTTAAACAAAACCCGCCCTCTTCTCAAACAAAGCTAGCCGCCCCAAACCTTCTTCAAAACCTCTTGAGGAGAAATGTCAGCCATTTTACCCGTAGGAGATTTAATGCCCAAAAATCGATCGCCCGGTGGCAGCAATTTTGCA
>JBBSNU010000469.1:0-4589 GCA_038260455.1 Chroococcales cyanobacterium
ATCCTTGAACGTCGATTTAACGGTTTCACTCAAGATCATTTCTCGCATCCCAATTACAGAGGTCACAACCGCTCATGTCAGATTTTTTGTTTCTTACTCTTCTAAGATAACTGGGGTTATATTTAATTGCAAGCCCCTTACAGAAAATTTTCAGACATCTGGAACAGGGAACCCCTTTATTTCGCAAATTGTTTTGTTTACTAGCACTATTGGCAGTGGAGCCGCCGGGGACATTAACATTGAAGCCGGACGGCTGTTGATGAGCAATGGGGTAGTGGCCGGTGCTCCCACCTTTGGTGCTGGGAATGGCGGAAATCTGACTATCCGCGCCAACACCGTCGAACTCGTCAGTTCAACGCTCTATAACGGAACAACGAACGAAAGCACCGGTCAAGGCGGAAACATCACTGTTGAAGCCCAACGGTTAATGCTGCGCGATGGCGGTGCTTTTGCCAGCTTCAGCCTTAGTGATGGAGCATCGGGGAATATTGCGATTAAAGCCAGTGAATCTGTGGAATTGTCGGGTAGTCTCCCTGTAGGTCTAGGGCAAACTCGGCTCGGCACGAATACTTTTGATGGGAATGGAAAAGGTGGGGATATTACCATCGACACTAAGCGGCTGAGTGTTTCTAATGGAGCCACAATTAGTTTAACGACGGGTGCGATTTTTGGCGAAGTCGTGTTTTCTACAAGTGGGGGGACTGGAGGAAATTTAACAGTGAGAGCCTCCGAGTCTATAAAAGTGAGCGGCGAGTCAAGATTTTTGGAGAATGCGGGCTATGTAGCAAGTTCTTTTGTTACTCAAACTGCAAGTTCTGGTAGAGGTGGAGATATCCGCCTCTCAACACCTAAACTAACTGTGCAGAATGGCGGTGTTATTTCTGCGGCTTCTTTGGGTATAGCAAATGCAGGAGATATTACAATTAATTCCGATCGCTTAAAAGTGCAAGGTATTGGGAGTAACAGTCGGTTGAGCAGTGGAATTGAAGCCTCGGCTGGTAGGGCGTTTAATGCTATTAATTCCAATGCTACCGGAAATGCAGGCTCGTTGAATTTGAATGCTAATCAATTGATTCTTCGGGATAATGTAGTGGTTAATGTTCAATCTTCAGGAACAGGTAGGGCTGGCAATATTAACGTTGTCGCCGACTCAATTGCTCTGGATAATAAAAGCATAATTGATGGCACGACTGTATCGGGTAAAGGAGCAAATATTAACCTGCAAGCGAGAGACATCCTATTGCGCCGAGGAAGCAGAATTACAACGGATGCAGGTAGTTCTGACGGTGGCAACATCAATATTAACAGCAGTCTTCTGGCTGCTTTACCCAAGGAAAATAGCGATATTACTGCTAATGCGCGATCGGCCCAAGGTGGCCGCGTGAATGTCAATGTCCCCAATGTCTTGGGCTTTGCAGCAGTTAGCCGCGAACAAGTCAGAAGCAGGTTGAATCTCAGTGACGCGCAATTTGCAGATTTGCAAGTAAGTCCTACTTCTCTGCTTCCCACCAGCGACATCGCCGCGATTTCCCAAAACGCTGGCCCGGCTTTGCAAGGGGCGGTAACATTCGGCGCCTCTGGGGTGAATCCGGCTCAAGGTTTAGTGGAACTGCCGCAAAATCTAGTCGATCGGGCGGCGTTAATTGCTGCAAATCCCTGTCTCGAAGGGGGCGATAACGAGTTTACTGTCACCGGGAAAGGGGGAGTGCCACCGAGTCCTAATGATGTTCTCAGCAGCGAATCTGCACCGTTTCCGTGGGTGGAAGAAGAAGGAAGAAGGAAGAAGGAAGAAGGAAGAAGGGAGGAAGAAGAAGGAAGAGGGAAGAGGGAAGAAGGAATGCGGGAAGAAATGGAAAAAAAAGCTCAGGAAGTTGTTCCGGCGCGCGGTTGGGTGGTGAATGAAAAAGGGGAAGTTAGGCTGGTTGGATACAATCCGGGTAATGCTGCTGACTCTCGCAATCCTCGATCGAACTCTGGTTGTGTGCCGCGCTGAAAATAGGTTTGTTTTACAGCAGGTGAAAGCCCATTAAGTTGGTAATTGCAGAAGTCCAATCGATCGGACACGATAGAATTATCGTACAAAAACTTAGTTTTTGAGGGAGCATCTGGATGAATGAATGAATGGATGAATGAATGGATGAATGAAAGTTTACCGCCGATTTATTTTTACATTCCTAAAAGCCAGTGGCCTGTGGGAAAATTGCCCGAAGTTCCTGAAGAATACTGGCAGTGGATGAGTTCTTGGGGCAGTAGGTACGGCCGGGGAAAGTATGATTGGACTCTGCAAACTTATCTTTATTTGAAAGCGGACGGGTTGCGATGTCAATTAATAGATTTTGTGCCGGATGAAGGCATCGTGCTTTCCCATCGAGATTTTTTGTCCGATAATTTACAACCGCTGCCAAAGTTGCTGCTTGTTTGTATTAAAGTGGATAGAGAGCCTCACCCTTACGCTCAGTTACAAGTAGTGCAGAACGATCGCGATCCGCTATTTAGTCGATCGCCCTTTTTATGGCAGTGTCATCCGCTCAAATTTTGGCTGCAACCAGGGTTAATTCCACGCGATAGCAGCCGGGGCGAAATCTTTGAAAATGCAGCCTTCTTCGGCGTTTTAGACAGTCTAGCACCCGAATTGCAAGCACCATCCTGGGGCGAAAAACTCGGCGTTTTGGGTTTGGATTGGCAAGTGGTGGGGTGCGATCGCTGGCACGATTATAGTAAAGTTGATGTGATTGTGGCTGTTCGCAGTTTTGAGGGCGAGCTCACTTTTGACTCGAAACCTCCCTCGAAATTGATTAACGCTTGGCACGCGGGCATTCCGGCGGTTCTAGGCCGCGAATCTGCATACCGCAGGGAACGCAAAAGCCAACTCGATTACATAGAAGTAGGTTCGCCCGAGGAAGCGATTGCTGCTGTTGAGATGCTGCGGGGCGATCGTAATTTGCGCCTAGCCACGGTCGAAAATGGTAGAATCAGAGCACAGGAAACAGCAAATGCCCAGATTATTTCGCAGTGGCGCAATTTTTTGACAAACGTAGCTGTTCCTGCTTATTATCGTTGGTGTACCGCATCTATTTGGCAGCAGCAAATATTTTTAACCCGCCGCTATCTAATTATGAAAGCAAACCGCCTCCAAAGCCGTCTAACTCAATTTTTCTCTAAGAAATAGCCGTGAAAATTTGCTATTTTATCCAAACTCATCAAAATCCCCAACAAATTTATCGCCTGATTCGCACTATAAAAAAATCGAGTCCTCATGCTCAAATCCTGATCAATCACAACTTTAACAGATGCGATTTAGACTTAACTCCGTTGCAAGAATTGTCAAATATTCATTTGTTGACCAATCAAGAATATTTAATTCGCGCTGATTTTTCTTGTCAAGTTCAACCCTATTTAAATGCAATTGACTGGTTATTTGCCAATAATTCTGATTTTGACTGGCTGATTAATTTAACAGGCCAAGATTATCCCACTCAACCGCTGTCAAAAACTGAAGATTTTCTCGCGAAAACTGACTCGGATGGTTTTATTCGGTATTGGGATGTTTTTGCTGAGGGAATACCTTGGGACAAACAGAAAGGATTCAAGCGATATTATTGCCGTTACTGGCGAATTCCCGGCCGCTGGAGTTACAATTTTTTGAAAGAATTTCAGCAGTTGTCGGCGGTGCAAAAATTGACTCCGCTGCAATTTTACCTGACTTACGGCCCGCTGGTGGGGATACCGCGCCGATCGACCTTATTTAGCGATCGGTTTATCTGTTACGGTGGCTGGGCGTGGTACACTCTCTCTAGAAAGTGCGTTGCATATATCAAAGATTTTGTTAATAATCGCCCGGATTTTGTGGATTACTATCAAAAAACAGTAGTCCCAGAAGAGTCTTTCATCCAGACTATCTTAGTTAACAATAAAAACTTAAATTTAGTCAATGACGACAAACGCTATATTGATTATACCAATGCGATAGCAGGTTCACCAAGAACGCTGACATTGCAAGATTATGCGACAATTACTAACGGCAATTTTCACTTTGCGCGCAAATTCGATATCAAACAAGATGTAGAAATTCTTGACAAACTAGATTCCTTAATTTTCACTTAAAAAACCAGGTTCGTAGTGAGGACTTCAGTCCTTAATTTTTACTTAAAAAACCAGGTTCGTAGTGAGGACTTTAGTCCGCAAATTCCCCTAAAAAAAACCAGGTTCGTAGTGAGGACTTTAGTCCGCTTCAAAACCTGAACGCTAAAGTCCACAAAACTAACAGCCAAACTAAAGTAGTTAATTTTTCAATGAAAGTAGAAACCAAGGGATTTATCACTATTTTAACAGGTCTTTACTCATTCCAAGATTGCATCCATTTTCTGGCTTCAGTCAGGAAATTTCACCAGGAACCAATTATTATTTTAATAGATAGAGTACCTCGACTTTTATATCCTTTACTTCAAGTATTTGGAAAAGTCATATTGAAACCTGCACCCTCTCACGAAAATCCTGTTTTAGCCTCGCGCCAAGCTAAACTGGCTTTGTACCGAGAATCTTTGTTTGACAAAACTATTTATATGGACTGCGATATTTGTTTGCTGTCG
>JBBSNU010000470.1:0-4581 GCA_038260455.1 Chroococcales cyanobacterium
AGGCAACAAAGCGAGGTCATTCGTGAGTGGCACAGAAACTGTCAATCGAGCGGGGTGTTGAACCCCATCGATTGACCGCCTATTCATCCCGACACCAACCTGAGTACAAGTATGGTGCGGGGCTTCCGGCGTCAAGCTAAAAATAGAGGGAACTAACTAACACAGACGAACGCCAAAGCGCTATTATCAATGTGGCCTTCACAGACTCCGCCAGCCAGTGCGATCGTCGGCAAAAAAATCAGGGCATCGATCGCGAATCGACGCCGCAGCATTCGAGCTGGTTCGACGCGCCAAAAAATTGCCTCAAGCCGGGTAAAATCGGTTAAGTCTGTATTAAAGATTGGGATTGCCATACAGTCGATCCAGGCCCCGCCAAAAAAAACAGATACTTGCTTGAAGACTTCTGTCGCCAGCAGCCCAAAACTTTAGACTTTAGTTCGGGTTCCTTTGATTCACAAAGTTGCAAGTAAATCTAAAATCTAAAATCTAAAATCTAAAATCGACTGACTTCGATCTCCTTGCGTCCCCTGTTGAGTTGGGAAAAAAAAATCGTGAAACCAGTTCCAGACAAGCAAATAGCAGCCCATTTGAACACCAAACATCACAAAAAGAACCCGACAGGCGTCCGGACTCGATCGCGCCTTTTGTCCGAGCGATCGCTGCTGGTAGGACTGGGTTGCCTCGCCAGTCTGGGACTGCTCAGCAAAGGCCTAGTGTGGGCCCAAGCCGAAACACCGCCAGCAGAACAAGCAGTCCCGGGCGCAGCAGAACTCCAGCCACTGTATGAAGCGCCTCTGGCCCCCCCGGAACCGGAAGTCAGCCAAGTAGAGCCAGAACCGTACTCCCCACCGCAGGCAGAAGCTCCGGCTCCCGAGCCTGTCTATGCCGAACCGCCTCGGGAGTCAGATTACGTCACCGAAGCACCTCCAGATTATTATCTGCCGGAGCCGGCGCTGATTCCCCTGCCAGAAGCCACAGCCCAAGAGCCTCCTTTTGAAGCGCCAGTTAACCCAGTCCACGCTGAAGCCGACAATACAGACTACAGCGCTGGCGCTGACAGCGGCTACGAACCGCCGACACAAATCGAGTTTGCAGAACGATCGAGCGGCTGCGAAGGTTCCGCAGGTGGCGATTGGTGCGGGCCTGCTGCTGTTTCCGAACCCGTCACAGCAGAAGCAGCCCCTCCCAGCTACAGCCCCCAAACTCCGATCGCACAAGAATCTAACGACAGCCCCCAAACCCCGATCGCCGGTAACTCATATATTGCACCCCCTCCGCCTCGAAATCTGCCACAAAACCTGGCCGAGAATGTTCCGAGCAATGTTCGGGGAAATGTTCGGGGAAATGCGGCCGGTAATAATAGGGGTAATTCTGTCAATAAAATCGATCGAGCCATTCAACAAGTAGGGAACCAGCTTTGGGGACAAGGAAGCGCCAAAGAATCTGCTTATGGGCCGAAGGGCTACTCGCCTAACTCTAGATACTCGGCTAACTCTGGATACTCGGCTAACTCTGGATATTCGGCAGATGCTGGATACTCCGCAGATGCTGGATATTCGGCTAACTCTGGATATTCGGTCAACCCTGCATCCTACGGCGGCCCTCCCGAACCCAGCATGGGACTAGGGCCGGTGCAAGTCGGTGCCGTTAGTGTCAGCAGCGGCAGCAATACAGGTTTTGCTTACTACAATCTCACGCCGCGTCCTTTAGGAATGCCCGGAAACGGCAACAGCAGCCTGTTGTTTCCGCTATCTATTGCTGCCGAAATTACTTCGCCCTTCGGATGGCGGACTCATCCGGTTATGGGCTACGGCAGGTTTCACACCGGAACTGACTTGGGAGCTCCGATGGGAACGCCCGTGCTGGCGGCCTATGCGGGTCAAGTGGCGATCGCCGATTGGTTGGGCGGCTACGGTTTGACGGTGGTTCTCAACCACAACAAACAGTCTCAGGAAACTCTCTACGGCCACCTTTCGGAACTGTTTGTCAAACCCGGAGAGTTTGTGAAACAGGGAGAAACTATCGGCCGCGTGGGTAGTACGGGAATATCTACAGGGCCTCACCTTCACTTCGAGATCCGGCAAATGACCGATCGGGGTTGGGTGGCGATCGATCCGGGTGCTCAGCTAGAATTCGCCGTAGCCAAAATGATCGGAAGTTTAGAAACCGCCAAAGTACCCCTAATGCCGAAAATCGTGGAAACACTAAGCGCTAGGGGACTCAAGGATTTGGAAAGCGATTTGCCTATGCTTCCACCTCTCCCACTGGGAATGGACATCGAAGTTCACAACCTCCAGCCGCCATTCCCGGAATTGTTAAAAGCTGACACTTCTAAGCCCAAAGATAAGGAAGCCGTCAAACCCAAAACTCAGAAGCAAGCTAGTAGATAGGCTTTTGATCAGGACTAAAGTCCTCACTACAAACTTGTCTGGTTTGTAGTAAGGACTTTAGTCCTCTCCCAAGAAAGCTCTAAATCGATTACCATCACAAAAACCGTTCGTAGTGCGGACTTTAGTCCGTGACCTATTATGAGGGAGCATCTCATTTTTGAAAAAAGCATTTTTTATTATAGTGCGAGCGTCCCCGCTCGCAAGTACAATACTCGCGAGCGGGGACGCTCGCACTATTAAATGCAAAACTGAGATGCTCCATATTATTATTGCGGACTAAAGTCCGCACTACGAACCTTATTGATTTCTCGTTACGACTAAGAGCCTGGTAGCTAGGAAAAGTCCATAAAAATTGGTAACTTGCAGCTTATGCTAATAGCGCAGCATTTGTGGGAATTAACTTTATTTCTAATTATTATAGTCGGGCCAATTAGCTTAAGCTTGTTTCTTGCTTTCGAGAATCTGAAAGAAAACAGTAACTGTTCATTTCCCCATTTTATTCTCGTAATTCTGACGGGATGGAGCATCATACAAGTTTGTATCGGCTTGATTTTAGGAAGTGCCGATCGCCTAAATCTCGCTCAAGTCATTATAGCAGAAATTCTGATTTGCGCGATCGGCACAATCCCGATATATGCCAAAAAAAGCAGAGCTTTTACATTCTCGAATTGGCAGATTCCCAAACTCAAACAACCTCTGGGCCAATCCGAAATTCTAATTATTTTGACCGCCGCTTTTGCAGGAATTGTGCTGTGTTACACCCTAGCAACCAAACCCACAACCAATTATGACTCATTGTGGTTTCACCTGCCCGCGATCGCCCGATGGTATCAAACCCATTCCTTTACACTATTAGATGTCGCCGGAAACTGGATTTTTGAACACGAGCAAGCCCGAGTATATCCCTACAACTGGCACGTTTTATCTGCCTTGTGCGTGCTCCCCTTCCGATCGGACTTTCTCGCAGCTTTTCCCCTGCTAATAGCCTGGGTACTTGAAGGAATAGCCGTCTATCTATTGAGCGTAAAATTTGGAGCAACCAGAATTCACGCTATGGCAGCATCAACATTAGTATTGACAGTACCGATGGTGCTCAACCAAATTAACACCATTCACCCAGACCTACCGCTGGCTGCCATATTTACAGTGGGTTTGTATCTGGGTTTATCCTATCATAAAAGCCGAGCCATCTGGGAACTCTCCCTATTTTTTGCTTCGGTAGGAATGCTAGCCGGAATAAAAATTACCGGCATAGTCTATGCAGCCTCACTTTTAGGAGGATTAGCAATATTAGAAATTAAAAGATTTGCCCTTAATAAAAAATCCACACCAGCTAATTTTAGAATTCGCCACTTTCTCAAACCAGTCTTGCTGTGCGGCGTAGCTTGTTGCTTGCTTTTAGGATGTTTTTGGTATGCGAGAAACTTGCTGCAAATCAATTATCCTATCGGCGAAGTCGGCGATATTAAAATTCCCTTAGAGCCTGTTCGCTTACCGTCTCCCATACCTGCACCAATACCTTCGGTACAGCAGCCGCCCGCTTCGCCACTTTTGAAGATTTGGCAAAGCACTTTAGCGGCTCAATTCAATCCCGGGAATATTTCTCACTGGAAAACTTTCGGAGCGCAAATTATCGCGAGATTGCAACTGCCATTTCTGGCGATCGCACTTCAGGTATTAGCAGCACCTCTGGCTTTACTGCAAGCTAAAACCAGAACAATCAATCAAAATAGTATCATTTTAATTGTACTTCTTGCTAGCACCGGAATTCTGTATCTAATTACACCTTACACCTCCGGTACTGCGGGAGAGTCGATCGGTCAACTCAGCCCTATACTAGGTTTTAACCTCAGATACGGATTTCCCTTTTTAAGCTTGCTAGGCATCGCAGCAGCAGCTACAGCAACCAAATTAAAAACTCCAAATCAAGTTGTCGTAGCAGTTGTTTTAATTAGCAGTCTTTCTGGCATTATTAGCAACATAATTTTTGACTTAATTAAAAATGCTTCTTTTACCGGCAACAGTATTGTTTGGGGAAGCGGGTTGATTGACAGGTTTAAATCCGAGCCAGTGGAAGCCCTCAATGTGGTGATGAAAATATTAGCTCCCTACGGGCTAGATTTAGCAATATACCTGTTAGCTTATATTGGCTTCATGCTGTTGGGTGGGATTTTGTTTAAGCAAAGTTCAA
>JBBSNU010000471.1:0-4571 GCA_038260455.1 Chroococcales cyanobacterium
AATGGCGTATTATTTTGACCACCAGGAGGAGATAGACGGCGAAATTCGCAGCGAGTGGGGGGAAGCGGAACAAGCAAAATCTCAAAAAGTGCGATCGAAAGCTTCCTGCTAACAAGGTTGTGCAGCCATTGTGGTAAATTCTACATAGCTGGGAATCTTCGCTCAAGGCATGGCAAAAACACCGATCGCTCTATATCGACAAGGCAACGCTAATTCACCTAGAATGGATAATGTTCGATCGAACAAAGATGTTACGACCTATGAAGAGAACGGTCAAATCTGGGTAGATCCTACTTTAGGAGGTGGCATTTCAACCTTTGCTACTCAAAGAATCGGAAAAAACTGGTGGAAGCTAGATGCGGAGAGTGAAATTCCTGCCGCACTCGATTTAATTAATGACCACAACGATCATTGGTTGTGGAAACCGAGTTACAGAATACCGATCGAGGAATACAAGCAGGCTCTTCAACTAATCGGTGCATATTTCTACAAAGTGAGTTAACGGTTTCAAGCTTTGGCAGTTTTCAAGCTGACTGGGTTAGGATAGTGGCAAGTAACGATAAATATTAAAAATGGAGTTCTGATGATTCTATCTTTTAAGGATGTACAATTTATTATTGAAGCTATGGAGTTTCGGATCGAGGCATATCAAGAATGTTTGAAAGATCAAGAGTTGGATGATGATGAATTATCGGATATGGGCAATGATTGCTATTTTTTAGAAGCGCTACGCGAAGATTTAATGAAGGCTATTAAGGAGGGTAATATGCCTGAGATAGCAAAACCTGTACCCTCAGACGGCTTATATCAAGAGGTCAGAAATTAGTCAGGGCGCTCTTTTGCAGTCAAGACTTAGGATATATTTGCATAATAATTTGGGATATCCCTAGTATTTCCTAGACATTATGGCTTGATTGTTTCTACCCGACGAATATCCATTAGGGCAATAAAGTATACCACTTGTTAATATGGGTGATATATTTTGATCTGACTTGATAGATTGAGCGACTATTATTGATAAATTATTGTACCGTGTAGATACAACATCGCCCGACGATTTATGCAATGCGCTGCTATCTTTGGGAAATCGAGCATTGATTGAAAAACAAGAACAGGATAATCAGCGGCTGTTGAGTTTATCGCCAGTGCTGAGGCAATATGTGATATCATATCCCGTCGATTGACCGCAAACTAAGGTTCGTAGTGCGGACTTCAGTCCGCTAGACGGTTGCGGACTGAAGTCCGCACTACGAACGAACCGTTTTTGTTATGGTAATCGATCGGACATGATATGAAAACTGAATATTGTCGCGAGGGAAGATGAAATGCAAGTATTAAGGCGTGCAGCGCGCACCCGACAAGTGAATACATATCACGATTGCAGCCACTTCATAAACTTATCCGTCGCAGTACCAATTGACTGTCCCACCTGTTTCTTCAAACGCCACCGCTGAAACGCTTGTTCGTACTCTTCCCCTTCAGTTTGATACACATTCCAAGCATTCAGCGACAATCCCAATCCCCACGTTAATAAAATAAACAGCGACCAAGAAAGCTGGTGCGATCCTGCTAGATTAAACAAAACTAAAAAAGTATTGATAATGCCGTACTTTGTGACATTTTTCTGCAATTTGCCGCGACGGTAAGTGTTAAAAACCAGTTTTTCTTGAAATTCTCCTCTAGTGGCTAACCATTGCTGTTCCGCCACCACGATATCCTGTTCAGAAATGCCCAATTCCGCTGCAATCTCGAAAAGCTGGACTCGGGAAAGTTCGCCTTCGTCTTGTCGGCGGGCGATCGCAAGCTGTAAAATACCTTGAGCATCCTCCGAACCGTAAATTTGACTTATTTGACTGTCATTGGTCGCCATATAACAAGTTTCCTATAATTCCTGACATCCTTTCTATGATAGAGATAACCGCAGTTAAACGGCAGGTGGGGACATTGGCGGATTTCAACACCCGGAGAATGCGGACTAAAGTCCTCACTACAAACCTTGACTAAAGTCCTCACTACAAACCTTGATTCTAACCCAAAGTATACATCCAGCCGTCCCGGGCGCAAATCCTGACAATTCCATCCCAAACAACAGGCGTGGCCTCAAAGGATAAACCAGGTTTAAATCTCCCCGATTCTTTTACTTTCAAACGGTAAAACTCGCCTTTAGCATTTTTCAAAGCATTCTTATCTCCTGATTTCGCTCGTTCCCACTTCAACTCAAACAAATAAACACCGTTGTATCCCGCACTAATTAGTTTATTACCGTCGGTAAAAATCGGAGTTGAAATTGAAGAGCCAATCTCTTTTTTAAAGACTATTATCGGAGTATCGTAAGACTGTTTGCGCCAAGGCACAGCATTTTTTTTACCTGTAATCATATCTTGGGAACCGATGTACAAATTGCCGTCGATCGCATTTGTGGCAAACAGCGCTGGAAAGCCCCCAGGATTGTATTCGTCGTTCAACGCCACAGAGCCGATTATCCCGCCTTCCCAACTAGAAAGTCGGCGATTTCCAGTAGGCAAAAACCATTCGACACTGGCATTCGGTTCCTTGTTCGGATTGAGTTTGAGGACTCCGCCGTTGCCCTGAATGTATTGTTTCTCAATCGCACAAAACAGTTTGCCGGATTTAGAAATTACAGCACTTCCGTCCAAGTCTGAACCAGTATAAAAATCCCAGACTATCTTTTTTGTTTCAATGCTAATACCGTAAATATGACCGGAACCAGCAGCTATAAATATTCTATTTTTCAGCCTAGACGGTGATGATTCTGCTACCAAGTTGCCGCCGTGATTGCTGATATCTCCCGCTGCATAAAGCTGGACTTCTGACAATATCTGCGGTTGCTTGATTCCTTGTTTAACTTTGGCTTTGCTGGCAGAACTGTTGAGGAAATAGCCGATCGCATTTTCGCCCGCATTGAACAACACGCCATCACCCAAATACAAAGGACTGCTGTCATTATCCTGACTGTAGCTGGGCGTTTTCCTGATGTCCAGTTTCCAAAGTTCCTTGCCGGTTCTAAAAGATATTGCCCGAAAACTCGGTACGACATTTTTGCCCCCACCGCCGCTGCGACTGCCTTGCAAAATCACAATTCTATTCTCGGCGTTGGCTGTTTTGTCTATATAAATTGTTGAACTTCCTTTAATTACATCATCAAATTTATAGCGCCAAACTTCTTTATTTGTCGCCATATCTATTTTGTGCAGATAGTGGTCGAACGAACCTATAATTAAATAAGTTTTGTCTCGGTCTCTGGTAATGGTTGGCTGTCCAGTCCAACCCGCGCCGCTCCAAACTACAGACCTCCTTCCCAGAAAAGTTCGGCCGCTTCCTAGCTGAAATTTGTCGATTAATTTCAAGCTTTTCGGAATGCCTCTACCGTAGAAGCGGCGCTGGTCGTTTCCTAAAAAAGTAGGCACGAATAATTCTACTTCGGGAACTACTTTTTTAATTGAAACTTGGTTAATATTAGTTTTTAAGACAGGTTGTATTGAGGGTTCGGCTGGCTGCGATGGTTCGGATTGACACTGTTTGAGAATGACCGGAGGAACTGCGGCACTTAACAAAAATTGTCCGAGGCGTATATTGAAGAGTCTCCGGGAGAATAAATTCATTTTATATTGAGATAAGCAGTGATAATATTAAAACATGATTGTCGCCAACAACTCAATTAAAACAGTCCGCGCTAAACTGCTAAATAACTGACAAGCTTACTCAGTACGAGTTAAAGTATATTTGATTATGGTGAACCGTCTTGCTCAATCCCAAAGCCTTTACCTGCGGAAACACGCGGAAAATCCGATCGACTGGTGGCCCTGGTGCGACGAAGCCTTAGAAGCGGCCCAGAGCCAAAATAAGCCGATTTTTCTGTCAATAGGCTATTCTAGCTGCCACTGGTGTACGGTGATGGAAGGAGAAGCATTTTCCGATCGCGCGATCGCCCAATACATGAACTCGCAGTTTATACCGATCAAAGTCGATCGCGAAGAACGCCCGGACATCGACAGCATATATATGCAAACCTTGCAAATGATGACCGGTCAAGGTGGTTGGCCGCTCAACGTTTTTCTCACTCCCGACGAGCGAATTCCCTTCTACGGAGGCACTTATTTTCCCGTAGAATCTCGCTACGGGAGACCAGCATTTTTAGAAGTTTTGCAAGCAATTCGCCGCTTTTACGACACAGAAAAAGGCAAAGTAGAAGCCTTCAAAGCAGAGATTTTAGACAACCTCCAACAGTCGGCGCTGCTGTCAGCAGCAACCGCAGAACTAAATCGCGAAATCTTCCAAAACGGCTGGGAACTCAACACCGGAATTATTGCCGGCAGCAACCCCGGCCCCAGTTTTCCCATGATGCCTTATGCTGAGCTAGCACTGCGGGGAACGCGCTTTAATTTTGAGGCAAAATACGACAGCAAACAAGTCTGCACTCAGCGCGGATTAGACTTAGCCTTGGGCGGCATTTACGACCACGTAGCCGGGGGATTTCACCGCTACACGGTTGATGCTACTTGGACTGTGCCGCACTTTGAAAAAATGCTCTACGACAACGGTCAAATTGT
>JBBSNU010000472.1:0-4565 GCA_038260455.1 Chroococcales cyanobacterium
TCACTTGTTGGATAGATTCTGTATTTATATGCTTTATACATTTATCGAGAACACCAAATACTGATCAAACTATCATAGCTCAAATAGATAGAATTGACTCGCTGTCGCTCAATTTGTTTTCTGGCTCGTTTTCATCCCGTCGCTCACCTGAGTACAGGTAGAGCGCGGGACTTCCCACTCACGCTAGTTAAATCGGATTGCGCCTAAAAATACTAATACTGCAAATAACCGATCGCACAGAACTCCGGCAGGATAAAAAAATTTAAGACTTGTGTACAAAAAACCGCCTAACCGATGAAAATCGACGAAATTTTAACAGGATTTACGCTATTAAACCGGGTTTATTTGAAAAATTCTGGGTTTCTCAACTAAAAAACTAGGTCTAAACCCGGTTTAATAGTCCCCATGCGTAATATCGTGTTCGATCGTCGGTTGACAGCGATCAGATTCGATCGCGCGTGCCCCGTTTAGTACGCAAAATGCTGCGGACTTAAGTCCGCACTACGAACCGCTTTTTTATGGTAATCGACCCGACAACATCATATAAGCATAATTAATTACTAGGGTGCGTCAGACACGAAAACCCAAATTCTATCGATCGTTGCACCTGACGCACCCTACAACTTGATTTAAATGTGACACTAGCGTCCTGGACTGTCTTCGTTATATTCTGAGAAACTCAGAAGGCGGACTGATTCATTTACGCGCTCACATTTCTCTACATAGCTGTGCAATGCTGGAGATGTAACGATAGCAATTCCGTCATTACTGACGGAACAGGTCGAATCCGACAAAGCACGTAACAAGATATTACGTGCACCGTTCAAATCTCGGTCAATTACCGTTCGGCAATTTGGACATTTGAACACTTTAGATCCACCAAGTTTTCGATGAATATGACCACAATTCCCACAAGTCTTAGACGTATAGGCTTCGGATACATCAACAACAATTGAGCCATTTTTATCGGCTTGATGTTTGATGATTTGCTTGAAGCGATAATGCGCCCATGTCAACATTTGACGTGCTGACTTCTTATTAATCTTCCGTTTAGCTCGTTTAACCATTTGAGATGCTTCAAATGTCGGCAGGAAGACAACTTGATAATTTGTGGTCAGAAAGTGTGCAGCCTTTTTATGAAGTTCGTCAACAAGATTTTGAATCTTGCTCCTGATTCTTGACGCAGCCTTTCTCATCACTCTTCTTTGCTTGGCGGACACTTTAGTCATCTTTCCCATTAACTCGTCAAGATACTGACACAGGCGGGTGATTCTTCCGATATCTCCACTACCAATCTCAATCACTCTCTCCGAGTCATAACCTGTGAGGAATGTCCGAATACCAGGATCTAGTGCGATTGCCGAGTTAGATCCAGACGGTCTTGAATCGTACTCTTCAGGGAAAATAGCGAACCAATTGCCACGGTGTAAAACTAGCGTCGTACCATACTTGCAAGATGCTGGAACAGGTTCGGATGCCGTGAATTTCAACCCTTTAACTTTTGACTTAAACCACATTCTATCTCTGAAATTGGCATCATTGAATTTGATCGTAGAACGAGGATTGCGAATGCTTCGATACTTGGCATTACGACTAGCGGAATACGCTCGATGGGCATCGAAGACAGCATTTTGTCTAATATGACATGGCGTATCTTTCACCCATTTCGGTAAGTCTGATTGCATAACTTTGTTACGCAGTTTTAGTTTACCTAGACGCTCTTGTTTTTGCTGGGAGATTGCTTGGTTGTAGCAATACCTTGTTGCTGCCATCCACGTCTTCCAAATCTTTGCCAGTGCTGGTTCTGGGTAAATCTGGATCTTCCTTGATTTGAGTTTTATATTTTCTAAGTCCGTAGAGTCGGCAGGAAAAGACGTGAATAATGGCAAGTATGTCTTCGACCATTTCTCGTTCTGGAGAAAGATTGTCTTGGTTGAGAACCACGATTTTTGCTCCATCGAGCTGACAGAGCCATTCAATAAGTTCAAAGCCAAACCTGGCGAGTCGGTCTTTGTGGGCAACGACAACAGAGCTGACATTGCCTGTACGGACGGTTTCCAAAATGGATCTAAGTCCTTGCCTTTTGAAATTGAGTCCGGAGGCAATGTCGGTAATGAGTTCGGCTGATGGATAGAGTTCCAGTAGTTTTGCAATTTGTCGGTCAAGGTCGGCTTTCTGACCCCGACTGGAGACTCTGGCATACAAAATGGTTCTAAGGTTGGTCTTGTTTTGTCCGGCATAAGAGTTGATTAAGTATCGTCTTTGACCTGCGGGTGTACGAATAGCTTTGATAATGCCATCCTTTTCCCACCGCCTGAGCGTGTGCAGACAAACTCCAAAGTGTTCGCTTGCCTGTCTTGGTGTTGAATAGGTGTCCAATTGTGAATATTGCTTACTACTTTTATAGCTTAGCCTATAATTCAGATAATTTCCGCAAAGTTCAACAAATCAACCTACAGGACTCTGCTCTTCTCCTTTCCTGACGCTGCAAGTTGATTCAACTTCAAATATTGCACCTATATCAATTAAAGTCTTTTTGTGGGTGGGGCGGGCCGATTCTCTGTTTGTACAAGCCGACAATCCGATCGATCACTTCGTCAGCAGTCAGATTGTCTGTTTGAATTTCCACAGCATCGGCAGCTTTTCGCAAAGGTGCAACCTCCCTGGTGCTGTCCTTTTCGTCCCGCAGGGCGATGTCTTGTTCCAACTGGGCCAAACTAATATTAGCCCGATCGCTCTCTTTAAGCTGTAACAGCCGCCGGCGCGATCGCTCTTGTACCGAAGCCGTCAAAAAAATCTTCAACTCCGCATCGGGAAACACGTTAGTGCCGATATCCCTGCCTTCTGCCACAATTCCGCCTTTTTTGCCGCAGCGCCGCTGTTCCTCCACCAGAAACTGCCGCACGGCGGGAATCGCTGCCATTTCTGAGACGCGGGATGTCACTTCCAAACTGCGAATTGCTTCGGTTACGTCTTCCCCGTTAATCTTCAGTGTCAAAGCTCCGGGATCGAGGTTGTATTCCAAATAGCTGTAACTGACTAATTCGGCGATCGCGCATTCGTCAGAAATCGGCGTCCCCGTTTTCAAAGCCAGCCAAGTCAGCGCCCGATACATCGCCCCGGTATCCAGATAAAACAGCGAGAGAGCTTTTGCTGCTGAGCGAGTTACGGTGGATTTGCCAGCGCCCGCCGGGCCGTCGATCGCCACAATCGGCCGCCGGTTCTGCAGAATTATATTGTCAATCAACCGAGTAGAGCCTACTCTGGCTGCTACGGCTAAAAGTCCTGCTGTTTCCACAACCTGCAACGGCGCGAGAGTGTCGGGATCGACGAGTTCCGCGTATTCGAGCTTGACTGCAGGCTCTTTGGCTACTTCGGCGCGCGCGGCAGCAAGTGCGGCGGCGCTGCTGCGGTCGCTCCCGGAAAAAGTTTTTGAGGCTTGTTGCAGCGCGCGGTAGAGGGCGCAGGCTTGCTGTTTTTGCTCTGCTGTTAAATACTGATTGCGAGAACTCATCGCCAGTCCAGACTCTTCGCGGGCGATCGGGCAAGCAACAATCTCTACAGGTAAGTTAAAATCAACAGCCAGCTTGCGGATAATTGCTAGCTGCTGAGCATCTTTCTGACCGAAATAAGCTTTTGTCGGCTGCACTAAACTCAAAAGTTTAGTCACAATTGTCGCGACGCCCTGAAAATGACCGGGCCTGGATGGGCCGCACAATACCGATGTCATCGCCGGCGCAGGTACTACTTGAGTTAAGGATGAAAGCTGAATTTGTTTTTGGGCGGTTTTGTCTGTTTCTGCACGCGCGGCGAAGCTATCCCGTAGGGAATCTGCCCCTGAGTTGCCGAACATTTCCGTTGCTGGGGGAGCAAAAATGACATCAACCCCAGCTTCCGAGCACAGTAATCTGTCTTGCTCCAAATTCCGGGGATAATCTTGAAAATCTTCTCTCGGCCCAAATTGCAAGGGGTTGACAAAAATGCTCACCACGACGATCGCATTTTCTTGTCTTGCTCGCTGGATCAAGCTCAGATGTCCTCGGTGCAGAGCTCCCATCGTCGGAACTAAACCGACTGTCAAATGAGGTGCAGCAGATTTTTGTGAATTTAAGTAGCAGCGAAGTGCTGCAATCGCAGTAAACAGGCGCACCGTTATACTCTCCTGAAGGCATTTGGCAGAATGCAGAATTGTTGACTCAGAATTTGTTCCGTCTGATATCTTGCACCGATATTAGCAACAAGTTCGCCCCCAAGAGAGCGCGATTTTGGCCGCGAGAGTCAGATATTAGTGTCGATCGGGCATCACTATACTTCTCGCATTCATTCACAAATTATCTGAAATTATCTGCGTTGCATCCGCGTTGATCTGCCTGAAATCTGCGGTTGAACGGACTATCGGGCGGGCCCCACAAGAAAATTAATTATTTGTGCAACAGGCCAGAAAACCTTTGCGAGGCAGAATGCTGCAAGATCTGGCCTTTTATTGTACTGTCTGCCGTTTAGGAACGAAAATTTAATAAATTAAACCTCTGCCACACTCCTCTGTTTCCAGAATCGGCAAGGAA
>JBBSNU010000473.1:0-4547 GCA_038260455.1 Chroococcales cyanobacterium
GACAAACCTGACTTCTTTGCCAGTTTGCTTTTCCACGTTGTCGAGTTCGCTGGTGATACTGCTTTCGCTGCTGCGGCTTAGTACCTCGCCTTTGTCGAACACCCAAGTTCGATCGCCCGCCGACAACAGGGGAAACTCGTACACGCCAGTCGCCAATGCCGGCAACACCGCTATCTGCGAGGCGATCAGGGCGATCGCGATCGCCGCCGCCACTGGTTGGAGATATTTTCTCCAGTTAAATAATTGCTTGAGGAGTCTAGTCATGTTGGTTAACCGTAAAACTGACTTTTTCCCAAAAATACTATAGAAACCAGCTTGACACTCCCCGGCAGTCAGGGCGCGAGGATTCTTGGTTCATCGACATACCTTAAAACTACCTATCCTTGCGGCAATACTTAAACTGGATATCCGTTCTATTGAACCAAATATCAAGCCCAACTTAGATAGTCCCAGAGGGTGTTATCTCCCCAAGCTTTTGAGAATTAATTCTCTTGTTTCCGTATGCCCTACGGTACAATTAAACTTTTAAAGGTTGATTTTTCTGGTTTTGGCTTACGTTAGTTAGCCTAGCTGTTTTTATGGTTTTCGCCACCCATTTATCATTATTGTTTTCCGACCTGTCGTTTAAGCTTGGTGTCTTATGTGTATCGGCGGTTATTCTACCTGTGATACTATCATTGTAATCTATTTTCAACAGAATACGGGAAGATTTAAGAATACAATCTCAATGAGATAATATATAAACCAAGCAAATATAAAGCCGTCCTAGAAGGACGGGGCTTTTACCCAAATTTCTGGTAAAATTCAATTTATGCACAGCAATATTTAAAATTAGGTCGCCAGTCAAACTCCCCGCCCGATGATTTTAGGATTTCAACTATGGAACCAGCAGACAGTTACAAAGGTTGGATTATTCAATCGCAGAAAGTATTCTACGTCGAAGTTTGGGATAGCCGGGGCAACCGCCACGTCGCCGTCCAAAATGCCAAGACTGAGGAAGAAGCTTTGGAATTGGCGAAAAAGTGGATTGATAAGTACGAGTCAAAACCCGGAAGAATGCCGATCGACGTACCGTATCCTTTCGGAGAAACCATCGATATGCCATTTTGAAGTCAGTTGGCAGTTGGCAGTTGGCAGTTGGCAGTAGTCAGTAGTCATTAGTCATTAGTCAACAATTCCCCAACGCCCGCCTTATACTACTAAGAAACTCCTCGCAATTTCCGCGTATTTTCTACCAAACTGCGAGCAAATTCATCGAACCTTTCAGACAATTTTTCATCCAACAATTTACCATCAGGACTAAAAGCTTTCCAAGCTTGTCCGATCGCAATTTGTTCCGGAATTACCCAAGCGTGCACCCATCTCAAAATAGTTCGCAAATCGTTAAGCGCGTTGCTGTTAACTTGCCCTCCCAAAACGCTAATCGCACCCGCAACTTTGCCGTCCAAATGCTCGAAAGTGAGTAAATCGAGGGCATTCTTGAGAGCACCGCTGACGCTACCGTGATACTCCGGCGTTGCTACAATCAAAGCGTCGGCTTCCTTTACCGCATTCCGCAGCTTTTCCACATCGGGGTAATCGGAATAATCATTATCACCGTCGCAGAATGGCAGACTGATCGATCGCAAATCTAATATTTCAACTTCCGCGCCCAGGGCTTCCGCCCGTTCTGCTGCCACCTTCAAGGCTAACTGGCTGTAAGATCCAGCCCGCAAACTTCCACCAATGCCGACAATCTTTACCATAAAATTTAAAAACAATAACTGAAGAAATAAAGCGTACTCATTACGACTATGATTAATATAACAAGTGCGATCGGCAAATGTCAATCGATTTGAGATTTGAGATTTGAGATTTATGGACGTGGCCGAGAAACCGGGTTTTTGCCAAAATTCTTGATTAAAGCCACAGATTTGGGAAAAAACCCGGTTTCTGAGTCGCAGTCCGTAAGTTGAGTAGACGTGGCCGAGAAACCGGGTTTTTTGAGCAAAATCCCTGGGTTAGAGCCCACAGATTGGGTAAAAAACCAGGTTTTTTGAGAAGCAGTGCATTCAAAACCAGCCCTCTCAAGCGGCCTCTTGAGAACCCAGCGACAGATAAACCCCATCCAACACCCGGCATCTTGTTAAAATAAATGAATGTAGCAAACCAAAAGCGGTCAATCTTGGCAGTCTTCAACCTCGGGCAAAAAAAACAATATGAAAAATTCTTGGAAACAGGCATGGCTGGGGCATCTAGCTGTAAACAAAGACAAATCGAGCCAGCAGAATCCTAAAAAATCAATGCCCGGACGGAATCTTTGGCGCATCCTGGGCAGTTTGGTGATTTCTCAAGGAATATTGCTCTCGACCCCGGTTTTTGCCGACAGCGCGCCAAACAACACCATGAGTTACAGCAAACTCATGGAAAACATAGAGAAAGGGCAAGTCAGTACAATCGAAATAGACGAAACTCAAAGAACTGCCAAAGTTAAGCTAAAAGATCAAAAAACCGATCGAGAACAAACTGTTACTCTGTTCGATTACAACAACCGAGAACTTTACTCGCAACTCCGCGCCAAAAAGATAGACTTTGAAGTCAAACAAACAGCCGACAATGCCGCGGCAGTCGGTTTAGTAGTAAACTTGCTGGTGATTTTTGCAGTGTTGGCGGTGTTGATGGCTATTGTGCGCCGATCGACCCAATCCCAAGGAAATGCCATGAACTTCGGCAAATCCCGAGCCCGTTTCCAAATGGAAGCCAAAACCGGCGTGATGTTCGACGACGTAGCAGGAATCGAAGAAGCCAAAGAAGAACTGCAAGAAGTTGTCACCTTCCTCAAAAAACCCGAACGTTTCAACGCCATCGGCGCGAAGATTCCCAGAGGAGTTTTGTTAATCGGGCCTCCGGGAACCGGTAAAACAATGTTGGCAAAAGCCATCGCAGGCGAAGCAGCCGTTCCCTTCTTCAGCATCTCCGGTTCCGAATTTGTCGAAATGTTCGTCGGAGTCGGCGCTTCCCGCGTCCGCGACTTGTTCAAAAAAGCTAAAGAAAATTCGCCCTGCATCGTCTTCATCGATGAAATAGACGCGGTAGGAAGGCAGCGCGGCGCTGGTATCGGCGGCGGAAATGACGAACGCGAACAAACTCTCAACCAATTGCTGACAGAAATGGACGGCTTTGAGGGTAACAGCGGCGTGATTGTGATTGCTGCTACTAACCGCCCTGATGTACTCGATACTGCCTTGCTGCGGCCCGGCAGGTTCGATCGCCAAGTAACGGTAGATTTGCCCAGCTACAAAGGGCGTTTGGGGATTTTGCAAGTGCACGCGCGCAACAAAAAACTCGATCCAGAAGTTGCCCTAGACACCATCGCCCGCCGCACTCCCGGCTTTTCCGGCGCTGACTTGGCAAACTTGCTCAACGAAGCGGCAATTCTCACCGCGAGGCGGCGCAAAGACACGATTAGTAACTTAGAAGTTCATGATGCGATCGACCGAATCACGATCGGGCTTACTCTGAATCCGCTGCTCGACAGCAAGAAAAAGTGGCTAGTAGCATACCACGAAATCGGACACGCCCTCGTATCAGCCATGCTCAAAAATACCGACACCCTAGAAAAAGTAACGATTATTCCGCGTTCCGGCGGTATTGCAGGCTTTGCCAACTACGTGCTCGACGACGAAATGATCGACAGCGAAGGTTTGAGGAGTCGGGCGTGGCTGTTAAGCCGGATTACAGTAGCTTTGGGGGGACGGGCTGCGGAGGCTGAAATTTATGGCGATGCCGAAGTAACTCTCGGCGCCAGCAGCGATATCACAGAAGTCAGCAAACTAGCGAGGCAGATGGTAACGCTTTACGGAATGTCGGATTTGGGGCCTGTGGCTTTGGAAAGTCCGAACAGTGAGGTGTTTTTAGGCCAAAGCTGGAATTCGCGGGCCGAGTATTCCGAAGCAATGGCTATCAAGATCGATCGGCAAGTCCGGGAAATTGCTATTCACTGCTACGAAGAAGCCCGCCGGATTATCCGCGAAAACCGCCATTTGGTAGACAAACTGGTCGAAGCGCTGTTGGATGAAGAAACGATCGACGGTGACGAATTTCGCCGAATTGTTGATCGATATGCCGAGTTGACCAAAAAAGATTCATTGGTCATTAGTCAGTAGTCATTAGTCATTAGTCATTGGTCAGTAGTCATTGGTAAGAGTGGGCATTGCGTAATACTTCTTCCCTCTGATTACTAACTAATGCCCAATGCCCAATGCCCAATGCCCAATGCCCAATGCCCAATGCCCAATGAATAATTAAGACTGATTAGAATACATTTCCCGAAGTACCAAAGCCGGGTCTACCCAACGTCCGCCGTACTTCAATCCCCAATGCAAGTGAGGCCCACTGGTGCGGCCCGTCATTCCCACTCTGGCAATTCTCGCACCGGCCGGCACAGTTTGACCCTGCCAAATTTGCAGGCCACCTTCGCGATCGGTATAATAACGCCCGCCGTTAGCCGTTAGCACTCGGCCTCTGAGGTGACAGTAGATGTGTTCCCAATTTCCCGATCGCACCAC
>JBBSNU010000474.1:0-4541 GCA_038260455.1 Chroococcales cyanobacterium
TCTAAACTCCAAAATGAATAAAATAATAAGCTGGAAATTAGCAAGACGATTTTATATAAACCGACTTGGGACTTCAAGGATATAATTATGCTAAAAATAATTAGAAAAAATACTAGGAATTGGTAAGTTGGAAATAGCATAAATATCAGAAAGTCAAAGAATATTATGGAAATATATAAATTTCAACTATAGCAATCAAAAGGTTCGTAGTGAGGACTTTAGTCCGCAAGAAGAAGGACTAAAGTCCTCACTACGAACCTAGGGGAATGGCGAGTCTCTGGAGTAGTTGAGAGAATGGGGAACTACTGTATTTTCATAAGTTCGATCGCGCGATCGGTCGTACTGCACAAAATTTTGCAGTGGATTGCGGACTGCAAGCTTTTGCAAGAACTCAATTATGCTGTAAATTCTGTTGGGTTAACCGCACTCATAGATTCACACATCGTGTTTAAAGATTATGATGGTTGTGAGACGATATATTAACGGATAACAACAGGAATCCCCTTGATTGCGAGGAACCAACGTGCAGCCAACAGACCCTAGCCAATTTACCGATGAAGCCTGGGAAGCCATTGTCAAATCCCAGGATGTAGCCCGCCGCTTTGCCAATCAGCAGCTAGAGGTTGAACATTTAGCGATCGCCATTCTCGAACAGCTTGGCTTAGCAAACACGATTCTCAGCTTGGCTGGAGTAGATGTGACCCGCTTAGCGCAACAGTTAGAAGCTTTTGCCAAACGACAGCCCAAAGTTACCAACGCTGACCAACTATACCTCGGTCGCGGCTTAGATGTGATGTTAGATGCTGCTGAGTCTGCCAAACAGACTTGGCAAGATAATTTTATCGCCATTGAACATTTATTAATTGGCTTAGTAGAAGATGAACGAGTTGGTAGGCGATTGCTGACTAGGGGCGATGGGCCGCCCGGTCGCCCCGGTTACGATCGCAAATCGGCCCCAGGGACGATCGATCGACCAAAACTCGAAGAAGCAATCAAATCTGTCCGCGCCACTGCTAAAGTCTCAGAAAAAAGTTCCGAAACCAGCAAACCCAGTCGCACTAACGCTAAAGCCCCAGATCGAGATGGGGAAGCTAGCAGCGACGCCCTCAGCAAATACGGGCGCGATTTGACCGAAGCCGCCAAAGCAGGAAAACTCGATCCAGTAATCGGCCGCGACGAAGAAATTCGGCGCGTCGTCCAAGTTCTTTCGCGCCGCCAAAAAAACAATCCAGTATTAATTGGCGATCCCGGAGTCGGAAAAACTGCGATCGCCGAAGGTTTAGCGCAGCGAATTGTCAACGGCGACGTGCCCGAATCTTTAAAAAATCGGCAGCTATTTAGCCTCGACATGGGCAGTTTAATTGCTGGGGCAAAATTCCGAGGCGAATTTGAAGAACGATTGCGTTCTGTTCTGCGAGAAGTTATCGATTCCGACGGGCAAATTGTCCTATTTATTGACGAATTGCACACCGTAGTTGGGACTGGCGGCGGCGGTAGTTCCGGTTCGGGAATGGATGCTGGCAATTTGTTAAAACCGATGTTAGCCAGAGGCGAATTGCGCTGTATCGGCGCTACAACTCTCGATGAATTCCGCAAAAATATTGAAAAAGATCCGGCACTAGAACGCCGCTTTCAACAAGTATTTGTTGGCGAACCGACTGTGGAAGATACTGTTTCAATTTTGCGCGGATTGAAAGACCGCTACGAACGCCACCACGGGGTAAAAATTACCGATTCGGCGCTGGTTGCTGCTGCAACTTTGTCTTTTCGCTATATTTCCGATCGCTTTTTGCCGGATAAGGCGATCGACCTCGTAGACGAAGCGGCCGCCCATTTGAAAATGGAAATTACCTCTAAACCCGTGGAATTGGAGGTAATCGACCGTCGGGTGATGCAGTTGGAAATGGAAAAATTGTCGATCGAAGGTGAGGAAAAAGGCGCTCAATCGCCGGGGATTAGCCCTCGCATCGAACGCATCAAAACAGAGATTGACATCTTAAAAGTCAAGCAGGAAAAATTGTCTTCGCAGTGGCTGGGCGAAAAGCAGTTATTGGATGGAATCAATAAATTAAAAGCAGAAGAAGACCAACTGCGAGTCCAAATCGAACAAGCAGAAAGAGCTTACGATTTGAATAAAGCCGCGCAGTTGAAATACGGTAAATTGGAGACTGCGGTGCGCGACCGCGAAGCCAAGGAAGCGGATCTTTTGAAACAGCAAGCTCAAGGTTCTTCCCTACTGCGGGAAAAAGTTACTGAGGGCGACATTGCGGAAATTGTGGCGAAATGGACGGGAATTCCGGTCAACCGATTGTTAGAGTCGGAACGCCAAAAATTGCTGCAATTGGAAAGCCATTTGCACAAAAAAGTCATCGGTCAGGAGGAGGCTGTCACAGCGGTTGCTGCGGCGATTCGGCGGGCGCGGGCTGGTATGAAAGATCCGGGAAGACCGATCGGCTCTTTCTTGTTTATGGGCCCCACAGGTGTCGGCAAAACCGAGTTAGCGCGGGCGTTGGCTGAGTTTATGTTTGACAGCGATGATGCGATTATCCGCATCGATATGTCAGAATACATGGAGAAGCAAAACGTCTCCCGGTTGGTAGGAGCTCCCCCCGGATATGTCGGTTACGATGAAGGGGGACAACTTTCCGAAGCAGTGCGGAGACGCCCTTATTCGGTGGTGCTATTTGACGAAGTGGAAAAGGCGCACCCTGATATATTTAACATTTTGCTGCAAGTGTTGGATGATGGCAGAATTACCGATTCTCAGGGTCGAGTGGTTGACTTTAAAAATACCGTAATTGTGATGACTAGCAATATCGGTAGCGACCACATTTTGGAAGTGTTTGCTAAGAAGGAGAAAACGGCTAAAAAACCTGCAACTCGAAAGCAGGAAACGAAAGATTTGTCAAGTCAAAAGACAAATTATAAAGTTGATGATGATGGCACGGTTGAGGTGTCAGCCCAGCGAGTTTCTGATGCTGTGAGTTCTCCAAGTGTTCAGGAACCTGAAAGTTTACCGACTCAAGAACGGGAGACAGATCAAGAGTACGAGCAAATGTTAAAACGGGTGATGGGATCTTTGCGATCGCACTTCCGGCCAGAATTTCTTCAGCGGGTGGACGAAATAATTTTGTTCCACACGTTGAGCAAGATCGAATTGCGGCAAATTGTCACGATTCAAGTGAAGCGGATCGAGCGGTTGTTGGCGGAACAAAAAATCACTTTGGAACTGTCCGATGCGGCGAAGAACCATATCACAGATGTTGGTTACGACCCAGTTTATGGTGCTCGTCCTTTGAAACGCGCCATCCAGCGGGAGTTGGAAAACCCGCTGGCTAATAAGATTCTGGAAAATGCGTTTGTGGAAGGTGACACAATTGCTATCGACTGCAAAAATAACAGTTTGCAGTTTCGCAAAAAAGACTCTCTCCCCGCGCTAGTAGGTAACAGTTTGTAGCTGGATTAGGAACAGGCTTTCTGGCCATTGGTGTCAACTTAACGTCAAAGGTACTCAGAGACTGCTGTTTGGCGATTAAGCGTCGATCCCCCCTAACCCCCCTTCTTAAGGGGGGGACAAGAGTCTTCTCAAAGTCCCCCTTTTTAAGGGGGATTTAGGGGGATCTGGCCTAGGCTATAAACGAGAGATACAAAAGTTTTCTTGCTTAAGTTGACACCAATCGCTTTTTGGCCTGTTCCACCAAAAATTAATCTTCTAGTAGCCCAGAAAGCCTGGTAGTTTAACATCATGAAACAACTAACTAGAATCATTCTGAATCCAGAAGTAATGGGTGGAAAACCCTGCATTCGCGGCTTGCGAGTCACTGTTGGCACGGTAGCATCTCATGTTTACATTTGTAGTGCTGTCCTCGCTCGCGTATCGTACTCGCGAGCGGGGACGCTCGCACTGTAAAAAAAATACTTATTGCAAAAATGAGATGCTCCCAAATTATCTGCGTTGATCTCTGTTTATCTGCCTTGAATCTGCGGTTAACGTATTAATCCAGAAATTCTGCAACAAGTCCAATCAATTCTTTACAGGAACAGGTATCCTGTCTGTGATTCAACAATTAAAAACAGGCTTTCTGACCTGTTCCACAAATAATTAATCTGCTTGTGGAACAGGCCAGAAAGCCTGTTATATCATGTCCGGTAGATTAGCCGAAATCAGTAAGGTTCGTAGTACGGACTTCAGTCCGCTCTCTTGTCGCGGACTGAAGTCCGCACTACAAACCGATCGAATCTAGTTAACCAAAAAATCAACTATCATTCTCGACCAGTGGCAAAGTAAACCAAAAAATCGCCCCAGCACCGGGACTGCTAATTACACCAATTTTCCCGCCGTGAGCGCCAATAATTTGCCTGCAAAGATATAAACCCAAGCCCAAACCCACCGAATGTCGGGATTGATAACCCCTCACATAAAGGTCAAACAGATGCTCGCACTGTTCCGGCAATATTCCCACCCCGTCATCTTCAACCGTACAGTAAATCATGCTATTTTGGGAATTAGTAATTGGGAATTTATAATCTGTAATCGGTAA
>JBBSNU010000475.1:0-4540 GCA_038260455.1 Chroococcales cyanobacterium
AAACTGCATTGTTGTCACCGCCGGCAGCAACATGGGATTTACCAACGCCATTCTCGCCATCACCTCGGCGGGAGACGAAGTTATTATCCAATCACCTTATTACTTCAACCACGAAATGGCGGCAATCATGGCAAATTGCCGCCCAGTGATAGTAGAAACCGACGCTAGCTATCAACTCAATATCGATGGCATAAAAAAAGCAATTACCGACAAAACACGAGCAATTGTCACCATTTCACCCAACAACCCAACAGGCGTAGTTTATGATTCTGAATCACTGCGCGAAGTAAACGAAATTTGCCGCCAGCACAACATTTATCACATCAGCGACGAAGCTTATGAATATTTTACCTATAACGGCGTTAAACACTGTTCCCCCGCAGCTTTTCCCAACAGAAGCGAACATACAATTTCCCTGTTTAGCCTTTCCAAAGCCTATGGTTTTGCGAGTTGGCGCATCGGGTATATGGTAATCCCAGAACATTTGCTGGTTTCCGTGAGGAAAATTCAAGATACCATCTTAATTTGTCCGCCGGTAATTTCTCAGTATGCAGCCCTGGGAGCCTTGCAAGTTGGTAGAGGTTACTGCGATAATTATGTAAGGGCGATCGCATTTGTGCGACAACTCGTATTAAACGAACTCAATACCATCCAAAATCTGTGTACAATTTCCCCAGCCTGCGGAGCTTTCTACTTTTTCTTGAAAATTGACACACAGCTCGATACAATGGAATTAGTAGAACAATTAATTCGCGAACATCACGTAGCAGTGCTTCCCGGTACAACCTTCGGCATGGATAGTGGCTGCTATTTACGCGTTGCTTACGGCGCTCTGGAAACTGAAACAGCGGCGGCTGGAATTAGTAGGTTGGTCAAAGGTTTGAAAACAATTTTAGGAGCATAAAATATGATTGCAAGTAACTTCAAAGCTATTCAAAATAATCAAGATTCAATCTCAGCTAAACTTGCCAATTTGCGAGTTATGATGGCAAAACATGATTTAGATTGCTATTTTATCCCAGCAGTTGACGAACATTTTAATTTATCAGTCCCAGCAGCTAAGCAAAGACGAGCTTGGATTTCAGGTTTTACGGGTTCCGCCGGAGATTTGTTGGTTGGCAAAGATTCTGCTTGGTTGTTTGTGGATTCTCGCTATTACGAACAAGCGGAGTTACAAGTCGATACGGGAATTATTCAAATATCTAAACTTGGGTTAGAAGAAAATTTAAGCTTAATTGAAACCTTAGAAAAATTGGCAGAATCTGCACCAAAATCAACTAAAATTAGATTTGGTTTTGATCCGTTTACTGTATCGACAGAGCAATATCAAAAATGGGTGAATAAATTTGCGACTGCTGGAATTGAGCTAGTATCAATCCGGGAGAATTTAGCAGACAAAGTTCGACAAACAGTAGAGACTTTATCCGCGATTGACGAATCTCCCATATTTAGCTTACCTGCATCTCTGACCGGAGAAACGGCGGCCCAAAAATTAGCCAGAGTCAGGGAAGCGATGGCAAAAGCTAACATTGATGTGCTGCCGATTAGTAACCTGAATCAAATAGCGTGGCTGTTCAATCTTCGAGGCTCGGATATTCCCAACATTCCAATTTTTATATCCTACGCGATTGTCACGACAGATGCAGCGTTTTTGTTTACCAATCCTGAACGAGTTTCACTAAAAATCAAGCAAGAAATATCGGCAGATATAACTTTGCTTCCCTACACAGACTATCCGTCAACTTTAGTATCTTGTGTCAGTTTGCCGAAAAAAGTTCGGGTGCTATTGGACTCTAAACACAGCACAGCAGGCACGTACCAGTTAATTTTAGACCAGCAAAAAGCTGAAAATAAGATAACAATAGTTTTTGAGCCGAATCCTGTAGAAGGGATGAAAGCTCGGAAGAATCCGGTGGAAATCGAGCAGATGAAATCGGCTAATTTTAAGGCAAGTCGAGCGAAAACTCTGACTTTAATGTGGTTGACAGAGCAGGTAGAAAATGGTAATGTATTGACAGAGTTTGATGTTAAAGAAACTGTCGAAGTTTTTTATCAGCAAGAAACTGATTTTCAGAGTTTATCTTTTAGAACGATCGCAGGTGCTGGATCAAATAGCTCGATCGTACATTACGGCACTCCCAGCCCGGAAATCACGCTAAAACCCGGAGAATTGCTGCTGCTAGACTCAGGATCACAGTATTTAGCAGGCACAACGGACGACACCAGAACCATGATTGTCGGGGAACCGACGGCGCTGCAAATTGAACATTACACGACAGTCTTAATCGCGCACATCAACTGTGCAGCGCAGCAATTCCCCAAAGGCACAACGGGCTCGCAGTTAGATGCGATCGCCCGTGCGGTATTATGGCAACAACAGCTAGACTACGGACACGGCACTGGGCACGGAGTCGGCGTATTTTTAGCCGTTCACGAAGGGCCGGGCGGTATCAGCAAATCTGTCCAATATCCGCTGGAATCGGGAATGGTGACAAGCATCGAACCGGGATATTACGAACCGGGATGGGGCGGAATTCGTCTCGAAAATCTCTATATTGTCAGGGAAATGCCGTCAAAAAATGGTACGGTTTGGTACGGATTTGAACCGCTGACGTATATTCCCTTTGAAAGGAAATTGATCAATGGCGATCGGCTGTCAAAGACTCAACTACAATGGTTGAACAACTATCACGCTTCAGTAGTCGAAAAACTCTCACCCGTACTTGATGCAGCAACAATCGCCTGGTTGAAAAAAGCCTGCGCTGTGTTGGGTAAAGCCTTGTAAACCCCAAAGAAGACCGGGCGGTTTCAACCGCCGTCTCAATCAACCAAAATCACACCTATAAAGCTGGTGACAAGACTCGAACTTGCGACAGGCTGATTACAAATCAGCTACTCTACCAACTGAGTTACACCAGCAGCAAGAATTAATATAGCAAACTTATAGCCATTAGCGCAACCCCCCCAGCCAAGTTTTTTTTCAAATTCGCCCAAAACCCCTCCCCGCAAGGGCAAAACCGGAATTATCGTCTTTTGAGCGCACCCAGATCTCAGAAACCGGGTTTCTGCCGATATTTTTGGTTACTAAACCCAAATTTTCTCAGAAACCCGGTTTCTCGCCTCCTCCAGGGCGCACCCACACCCCAGAAACCGGGTTTCTGCCGATATTTCTCGCCACTCAACCCAAATTTTCTCAGAAACCCGGTTTCTCGCCTCCTCCAGGGCGCACCCACACCCCAGAAACCGGGTTTCTGCCGATATTTCTCGTCACTCAACCCAAATTTTCCCAGAAACCCGGTTTCTCGCCGCCGTGGGTAAGTCGCGTGATGGGGGCGGGTTTATATAGATTGTTAATGGGAATTATAGATTGTTGGTGAACCCGCCCCTACCAGTATTGTGGTTAATTTACCGGACATCAAATGACTACTGACTAATGACTAAGGACTAATGACTAAGGACTAATCGCAGCGCCAAATCTTAATTGTCTGATCCGCACTGCCGCTGGCGAGTAAATTGCCCGAAGGTGCGATCGCCACCGAGTATACAGTACCCGAATGCCCCTTAAGAGTGCTCAATAGCTCCCCCGTGTGCAAATTCCAAAGATTAATCGTATTATCATCGCAGCCGCTAGCCAAAGTCAAACCGTCCCGACTGATAGCAACCGAATCGCCCCGACTCACATAATTTTGCAAAATATGCAGCGCCTCATTCATCCCTAAATTCGCTACATCCTTTCCCCTCGCAGAATTAGAATTGAAAATCCGCAACAAACTGCCCGTCTGCAAATTCCGCAGCTTAATCGTATAATCATTGCTGACGCTAGCGAGAATCTGACCGTCCGGCGCGATCGCCACAGAATTCACCCCAACATTCACCCCCGAAAGAGTCCGCAGCAACTTACCGCTTTCCACATCCCAAACCTTGCTCGTCGCATCCGAACTGCCACTCGCCAATATCTTACCATCCGGGCTAAAAACTACCGCATTCACATTGTTAGAATGACCCCTCAAAGTCCGCAGCAACTCACCAGTCCGCAAATTCCAAAGCTTAATCGTATTATCGGCCCCGCCGCAGCTAGCAATTATCTGCCCCTTCGGGTTAATCGCCACCGAATTCACCTCCATAGAATGTCCCGGAAAAGTACACAGCAAATCGCCGCTGTACAAATTCCAAAACTTAATTGTTTCGTCCGAACTGCCGCTGACCAACAATTTTCCATCAGAGCTAATAGCAACGGAATTTACGCGATCGGAATGTCCCGTCAAAGTGCCAATTAATTCCCCTGTTTCTAACTTCCAAATCTTAATAGTTTTATCCCAACTACCGCTAGCCAGAATTTTACTGTCAGGACTAATTGCCAAAGAATTTACAAACGATGAATGTCCCGGCAGCGTATATACGCACCGCCATTTCAGATTTTTAAATTTGTGAGCTAATTCCTTCGCCCGCTTAGATGCCGCCTCAGCTTCCTCTCTGCGTTTGACTTCTTCCTCCTCCAAACGCTTCCTTTCTGCCCTAGCTTTCGCCTCTCGCAGCGCCA
>JBBSNU010000476.1:0-4538 GCA_038260455.1 Chroococcales cyanobacterium
GGAATTCGGATTTATGCCGATGTCGTCTTCAACCACAAATTAGGTGCAGATGCAGAAGAAGAAGCCGAAGCCACACCCTTCGATATGGATAACCGGAATGCCCCAGTAGGGGAATATCAAAAAATCAAAGCTTGGACGCATTTTACTTTTCCAGGCCGCGACAAAAAATATTCCAGCATGGAGTGGCATTGGTGGCATTTTGACGCTATTGATTACAACGTTTACAACACAGAAACCCAGGCAGTTTACTTGCTAAAAGGCAAACAATTTGATTACGGAGTAGACCTAGAAAAAGGCAACTTTGACTACCTCATGGGTTGCGATTTAGATATGGACAACCCAGAAGTCACCGGGGAATTAAAATACTGGGGCGAGTGGTATGTGGATACAACAAACGTTGACGGATTTCGTTTTGATGCCGCCAAACACGTAGCAGCCGAATTTTTCCAAGAATGGTTGGAACACGTCCGCAACTATGCCAAACGCGACCTATTTGCCGTCGGCGAATATTGGTCTTACGAAGTGGAAGCTTTGCACTACTTCATCCAAGCAACGGACGGTAAAGTATCCTTATTTGATGCGCCCCTCCACTACAACTTCCACGCTGCTAGCAAGGCAGGCAACAGCTACGACTTGCGAACAATTTTTGACGGCACTCTCGTTCAACAGCAACCCGCTCTAGCCGTTACTTTGGTTGACAACCACGATTCTCAACCCTTGCAATCCCTAGAATCAGTTGTCGAGTCTTGGTTTAAACCCCTTGCTTACGCTTTAATCCTGCTGCGGAGTGAAGGATATCCCTGTATTTTTTACCCGGATTATTACGGCGATAACTATAAAGATACAGCAAACGATGGCAACGAATACGAGATTTGGTTAGACAACCATCAGTGGATTCTGGATAAATTGCTGTTTGCCCGCCAAACATATTCCTACGGCAATCAATACGATTACTTCGACCACGCTAACACAATTGGCTGGACGCGACTCGGAAACGAAGAATATCCGGGCGGCATGGCTGTGGTACTAAGTAACGGAGGCGATGGCACTAAGTTTATGGAAGTCGGACAGCCTAATCGAACTTATATTGACATCATGGAACACGTCAAAGAACCCATCGAAACTAATGACGATGGTTGGGCAGATTTTAGGTGTAACGCCGGTTCAGTTTCTGTCTGGGTTCCGCAGCAGTAAGCATGACCGTAATCTTGACGGAATCCTCTGTCTAAAGTAGGGTGCGCCCCGCGCACCTTACCGCTATAATTATCGCATCAAACAAATTTTTACTTAGCTGTTTTTGATGAGTCAAGCCTATTCGTAGTGATGACTTCAGTCCTCTCTCTCTATACTTATATTTATAGGCGTCGCCCCAAAAATATTTACATAAAAAAATATGAAACTTGCAGAAAAAGTTGTCGTTATTACCGGCGGCGGATCGGGAATTGGTCGTGCAACAGCAATGTTAATGGCCAAGGAAGGCGCAAAAGTTGCTATTATCGATCTAACTTTAGAAACGGCGCAAGAAACAGTCCGCCAACTAATCAATGAAGGAGGTTGCGGGCTGGCTATTGCCGCAGATGTGGGACATTCTGGGCAAATGCAGCAGGCCTTTGAAACAATTTTTGACGAATATCAAAGAATTGATATTGTGTTCGCCAATGCGGGGATTAACGGTATCTGGTCGCCGGTAGAAGAGATAGGACTCGATGAATGGGAACAGACAATTAACACCAATCTGACGGGAACATTTTTGACTGTAAAATATGCAGTTCCTTATCTAAAAAAACAAGGAGGTTCGATTGTGATTACCTCATCGATTAATGGCACCAGAAGCTTCAAAAAAGTTGGCGCCACAGCTTACGCTTGCAGCAAAGCTGCCCAAGTAGCTTTAGCAAAAATGCTGGCGCTAGAACTTTCTCCGAGTCACATCAGAGTCAATGTTATCTGTCCGGGCGGGGTGCTAACTGGGATCAATGAAAGCACTGTTAAGCGCCATCTCGATCGCATTCCAGTTGACCGCGATTGCCTTCAAGATATGATTCCTTTGACTGATAATATCGCTGGTTCCAGTCTAGATATCGCGAAATTAGTGTTATTTCTAGTATCCGATACCTCCAGTTTTATCACAGGTACTGAAGTCTGGATTGATGGCGGCGGTTCTTTGATTTAAAATTTGATAGAGCGGTTATTAGTCACATGAGCTAGATATTTGAAGCTGAAAAAATTACAAATAAAGGAATTTAACATAGCTCACTATAGCGAGAAAGGCTATAGGTTGCGATTAATTCTTTGAATCGGCCGGACGTAATTTGTATTAGCTCTGACCCAGCAGCGAGTTCGACTGAATGAAGTACCAACCCATAGCCAAGGTTTGCCTCGCCGATCAAGAGAAATTCCAACAGTATCAAATCTTTCTCCAGTTGGCATAATCCTATCAACGGGCAAATCAAGCATATCCAATCGGTTACTTTGACCAGTCCTATCTTGGCAGCGAACATTCAAACCTTCTGGATCTACGGCTTCCCACACCCAAGGCATGACTCCACTATTTCCGTTGACAATACGGTAGTCTCCATTTTTGTCAGCCTCGGGATATGGGCTGGGATTTTGAACTTCGAGCAAGGGGGTAGCGACGCTTCTACCAGAAAATGAAGGAAAGAAAACTTCGGCGGTGAAGATTAGACTAATCACAAGATTTTTGAACATAAGATTGCCCGTAAACTGATAAATTCTATTTACAACATATAGCCTTTCTGACCCTAGTGAGGTAGGCTGAATCCCTCGATTGTCAACCTTTTGATCTCCAAGGATATACCTCACCTGACCAAGAACCCCTATATGATATCTCAACAAATAAGGAACGAAAATTTAATAAATTAAACCTCTGCCACACTGCTCTGTTTCCAGAAGCGGCAAGGAAAAGAGAGGCAGAGCCTCCGGATCTGCATTACCAGGCAGAGCCTGGTAACGAGTAATTCATATTTAATAAATATTCCCCGTAACTCTCCATTGTTTGACAGCAGTTTGTAATGTTTGCGGCAGCCAGTTATCGTACTGAGGATAAACGGGCAAACGCTGCACGAGTTGCCATCCCGCTGCTGCTAAAATTTCTGTTAAAGTTTGATGTTGCAGGTGAGGATAATCGGGATTAACTTCATCCAATGGCCCAATTCCGCCTAAATCTGTCGCACCTGCTTCTAAACAAGCCAGCAATATTTCCGGCTGTGCAACTAAATTTGGCGGGATTTGCAGGGAAATTTCAGCAGGTAAAATGCTGCGGCCGATCGCAATTACTTCGGGCATTTTTGTAGCATCAAAAACTTCACCGTCCCAACTTTGCTGATTTCCGGGGCTGTGGGGCTGGAGGATAACTTCTTGAATGTGATTGTAGCGCGAATGAATCCGGGCGATCGCCTCCAGAGTCTCAATCCAATCAGCCTCGCTTTCGCCAATTCCCAGCAGCAAACCTGTTGTAAACGGAATCTGTAATTGTCCGGCCAATTCTAGCTGTTGCAGCCGCAGCGCCGGCAGTTTACTCGGTGCGTGTCGGTGAACAGTTTGTAACAAATCGGGTGACAACTGTTCTAGCATCAGCCCCATCGAGACATTCACCTGTTTTAACTGCGCCATCTCCTCAAAGCTGAGCGGCCCTACATTAGTATGCGGCAAAAATCCGAGACTAAGTGCCAGTTCGCACAAATCGTAAATCCGCTGAAACCAAGCTTTTCGCCGTTGACTCTGGGGATGTACCTCGCCGCTGAGGATCAGAATTTCAATTACACCTTCAGTTTGCAGCAGCAAAAGCTGTGTTTCGGCTTCTGGGAGTGTCAGCCAAGGACTTTGCAGCGGTTGGGCCCGAAAATTGCAATAGGTGCAGCGGTTGAAACACTCGTAGGTGGGAACCAGAGTATAAGCGGGGCTGTAGGTGACGGTGCGGGACATTCCTTGGGATTTTGATCGATCGGACTCAAGCAACAACATCTATATATATAAGTGCGAGTTTTGTGGTTGGCGATCGCAATACTTCATCTATCTTAACACTCACACCAGTCCCGAATCGCCTTGCCAGCTAGATTATGAAGATTTTTTTTTCGTGCGATCGCCCGTAGACTCCGAACTCGGCTGTTTGAAATTCCCATACAGCAAGCATTAGAGACCAACATAAGATTTAATTATATTTAATATAAAAAAAACTGTAGTTAAAAACCCTTTACAAACTGAAATAAAAGGTTTATGTTATATACATGGCGGAACAAAAAGCCGTCACGAACATTGAAAACTAAATAACGCAATCATAAACACATGACAGCCACCTTACAGCAGCGCGAAAGCGCTAACTTGTGGGATCAGTTTTGCAACTGGGTAACATCGACCGACAACCGCCTCTATGTAGGCTGGTTCGGCGTCTTGATGATTCCTACCTTGCTAACTGCAACCATTTGCTACATCACTGCTTTCATCGCAGCCCCTCCCGTAGACATCGACGGCATCCGCGAACCAGTAGCAGGTTCCTTGATGTTCGGTAACAACATCATCAC
>JBBSNU010000477.1:0-4535 GCA_038260455.1 Chroococcales cyanobacterium
CCAGCCCCGTACCTTTCCCCACAGCTTTTGTCGTAAAAAACGGGTTACAAATGCGATCGACTATCTCATCGGGAATGCCCGTACCGTTATCCGAAATTTCCACCATCACAGTGTTTTGCGGCGTTACACCAGTCAAAATAGTAATCCGGCCGGGATTTTTCTCTGCTTCAGAAACCGACCACTTGTGACAGCGTTCCTCAATCGCATCAATGCCATTAGCAATAATATTCATAAACACCTGATTCAGTTGGCTCGCATAGCACTCCACCAGCGGCAGTTTCCCAAACTCCTTAATTACTTCAATTTCCGGGCGGCTGTCGTGACTCTTCAAGCGGTGCTGCAAAATTAACAAAGTGCTTTCAATTCCCGCGTGAATATCGACCGGCTTCATTGCCGATTCGTCCAGCCGGGAGAAATTCCTGAGCGACAACACAATTTGCCGGATGCGCTCGGTTCCTACCTGCATTGAACCCACAAGTTTTCTTAAATCCTCTGCCATAAAATCTAAATCAATCTCTTGAATGCGATCGACAATTTTTGAATTAGGTTCGGGATACTCATGCTCGTAAAGAGTCACCAGATCGAGTAACTGTTTTGTATACTGGTTGAGATAATCAATGTTAGCGTGAATGAAGTTAACGGGATTATTAATTTCGTGAGCGATGCCTGCAACTAATTGCCCCAAAGAAGACATTTTTTCAGTTTGAATGAGCTGAGATTGAGTAGAGCGCAATGACCGCAGCGCTGACTCTAACTCTCGGGATCTCGATCTTTCTCGCGCCTCGCTTTGTCGCAGAGCTTCATCTGCTTGTTTGCGAGTCGTAATATCCTGAGTAAATCCAATTATTACCTTGGGCTGACCCTCAGAATTCCTGCTAAAAACACTATCCCGACTTTGCAGCCAAAACCATTGATTGTCTGCGCCCCGCATCCGGTACTCAATTTCCAGAACTTTGCCATCCTCAATTCCTGCAAAGCTCGCGTGATGTTGCAGAACTTTTGACAAATCTTCGGGGTTCATTAACTGAGGAATCAGTGACGCACCCATCGCTTGAATTTCGTCAAAGCTATAGCCCAAAATCGTGCCAACAGAAGAATTGGCATAGACATTTCGCTGTTCTTCCAAGTCGTAGAGATACAAAAAACCGGGAGTAGCATCGGCAATTTTTTGAACAAACTGCTGGCTGTCTTGCAAAGCTAATTCAGCTTGCTTGCAATCCGTCACATCAATGCCAATGCCGTCCCAAAGAAGATCGCCATTTTCTTTAGCTTCAGGACGCGCAATTACCTGAAACCAGGGAATTTTGCCCGAAGGCAGCATTAGCCGTCCTACCCACTGCCAAGGTTGCAAAGTTTGCGCTGAAATAGCAATAGATTCGTCATAATTTTGGCGGTCTTCTGGATGAACCAAATCTATTAGTAAAGCCGCATTTTGTATAACAGATTCTGGTTCTAACTCAAGCATTTCTCGGGAAGCCGGACTGATGTAAGGGAAACTGACAGAGCCATCTGGACGCACCAAACATTGATAAATAGTTCCCGGCAAATTAGCCGACAGCTTTTGAAATTTCGCCTCGCTTGAACGCAGTGCTTCCTCTGCTTGCTTGCGCTCCGTAATGTCAGTAATTGAACCAACAATGCGGACTGCTTTTCCAGATGCGTCCCACAAAGCTTGTCCCCGACTGAGTATCCATTTGTACGAGCTGTTGTAGCACCACAAGCGGTATTCGATGATATAATGGGGTGTTGTTCTGTCTAAATGGTCTTGGAAAGCTTGCATTACTAAGTCTAAATCGTCGGGATGCGTGATCCTGTTCCATTCGTCAAAGTAATCGAGATTTGGGCTGTGTTCATATCCGGTGATTGCCTTAAAGCGATCGGATAGGAATATTTCTCCGGTGTGCAAGTTCCAGTCCCAAATACCATCATTATTGCCTTTGAGCGCTAACTGCCAGCGTTCTTCTGTTTGGAGCAATTGAGCTGTTCTTTGTTCGACTCTATTTTCTAGTTCTTGATTGAGCTGTTTGAGACTTTCTTCTGCTTGTTTGCGCTCGATCGCAATTCCTGCTAAATGCCTGACAGTTTCGATCGACTGTAGCTCAAAATTTTGGGGAGCGCGCGGTTGGGCGCAATACATGGCGAAAGTCCCTAAAACTTGGCCGACCGACGAAAAAATCGGACTAGACCAGCAAGATCTAAGTCCAAAAGTCAAGGCTAAATCTCGATAATTTTCCCACAAAGGATCGGTAGCAATATCTGTAACGATCACTTGTTCGCGGCGGTAGACAGCAGTGCCGCAGGAACCGACATCCGGGCCGATGGCTGCACCATTAACAGCAGCATTGTAACTTTCCGGCAAACTCGGCGCGGCTCCGTGCAGCAAATGTTCGCCGTCTTTATCTAGCAGCAAAACCGAACCCATGACATCTCTAGATTGCTGTTCGACAATTTCAATTAAAGTATTTAAAGTATCGCTCAGAGAAGCGCCCTGAGCAATCATTTCTAAAATTTGTTTTTGACCGCTCAACCAATTTTCAGATTGCTTGCGCTGCGTAATGTCGCGGGCTACCAAGAGAACCGTATTTTCTTTCATTGGTGAAATGTTAGCGACAAACCACTTTTGTTCGCTGCCAATTTGCAGGTTATATTCTAAACTACTGATTTGATTCGTAGCGAGGGCGAGGCGAATTTGCTCCACAAACATTTCTGCTATTTCTGGATCAAATATATCGCGGGTTTTTTGTCCGACAAGTTCGGCCGGCATTTTATACAAAAGTTCGGGATTTGTGGGGGCAATTTTCAGGAAGCGTCCTTCAATATCGAGCACAAAAATTACGTCGTTCATGGCCGCAAACAAAGCTCGCAATTCTGATTCAGAAGCTTGCAGGGCGATTTCGGCTTTTTTGCGATCGCTAATATCTGTACCGACCGACAGCAGCCCGATCGATCGCCCTTGGGCATCGAGCAAAGGTTGGTTTCTCCAGGCTACCCAGACTTTTTCGCCATTGCGGCGGATGTTTTGATTTTCGTGTTTGAAGTATTTGTCCGGCTCTGCCGCACAGTCTCGAATTATTACGGCTAAAGAATTTTCGGACAAATCGGCAGAATCTACAATTGTGCCGATCACACTTTTGCCAATTATTTCTGCTTCTAAATACCCAAAAAAAGTTTCCGCAAACTCATTAAAAAAAGTAATCTTACCTTCGCTATCTAACTGCACAATAATGCTGTTAGCATTCTCCACCAATTGCCGGTACTTAGCTTCGTTCGCGCTCAATTTCGCAGTGCCGTACACCCAGCTAAAGGCCACCGCCCCGCTGAAAACAGCCAGCAAGCAGCCACAAAACAGCAACCACCCTCGCAGCGGCGAATTCTTTTGCCATCCTCCCGCCGGAATTGCGGCCAACTCCCAGGAACCGTTGGGCAAACTGATTTCCAGAACCACGGGACTTTTCTGAAAAATCGACTTGTCGCCGAAAAACACGTCCCCGATCGCTCCCTTCCCATCTTTGCCCCGCAAAGCGTATTGCAGCTTGGCTGAGGGGTCGTTGAGTCCCGCTTCCTGCAAGAGATCCTGTTGGTCGATGAGAACCCCTATCAAGCCCCAAAAAACCCCTGTTTCGGGTTCTGCGCCGGGGGGTGTGATAAAAATGGGCGATCGACCGATGAACCCCACATTCCCCGCCAATAATTTCACTGGCCCAGCCAGCACAGTTTTTCTAGTGCCGATCGCCTCTTCGACCATTTGGCGCTGTTGGGGTATCCTTGTCAACTCAACCCCCATCGCCTGTTCATTGCCTTGAAGCGGATACAGATAAGCAATGGTTGTGCCTTTAACTAAACCTAGGCTGCGAATTCCCCTTTGCTGTGCCATTAGAATTCTCGCCATCGCTGCAAACTCAGCTTCGGTGATGTTTGGGTTGTTGGAAACGTAAGCCACCAAACCGCGCATCAAAAACAGCCGGGAATTTAAAGAGCTTTCGAGCTTAGAACGGACTGTGCTGAGCCGATCGAGCGTATTAGCGCGACTGTACTGCAAAAATCGCTGTTCTTCCGATCGGTCTAAAATGCCAACTCCGACCAAAATTGCTACTGATGTGGCAATTGCTGCTAAATAAGGTGAAATTTGAAATTTTTTAATCTTAAAGTATTCCATTTGGCGGTACTTAAGCTACATTTTTCAGTCTTTAGATAGATTTATTTTAATTCGATTTTTCTAGGCAGATGCAAAATTTCCGGCATACCGGGCTTGGGGCAAGCCGGCGCGAGTTTTTTTTGTGTTCTAGGCTATTGTGGATTTAACTTGATCTGAGATCTTGCACGCCAGCCAATCAAAGGATCTCGCGCTGGGTGGGGGGCGGGTTTATTTAACCTGTCTGCACAATTTAAAGCTATTGGTGAACCCGCCCCTTGTATCTTGAAAGAGACAGGCGATCGAACCGTAGACCGCAGGCTATCAAACCGCAGACACGGTTGTAATCAAACCGCAGACACGGTTGTAATCAAACCGGAACGGGAGTAAACATAAAGAAACC
>JBBSNU010000478.1:0-4527 GCA_038260455.1 Chroococcales cyanobacterium
TGCGGCATTCCATTTTGCCACACCGGCAGCATCATCAGCGGCATGGCAAGCGGCTGCCCGATCAACAACCTCATCCCCGAATGGAACGACCTAGTATATCGCGGACTGTGGAAAGAAGCCCTAGACAGACTGCACAAAACCAACAACTTCCCCGAATTCACCGGCAGAGTATGTCCCGCCCCCTGCGAAGGCGCTTGCGTGCTCGGCATCAACAACCCGCCAGTCACGATTAAAAACATCGAAGCCTCGATTATCGACAAAGGCTGGGATGAAGGCTGGATTACCGCCGAACCGCCAGCCAAACGCACCGGCAAAAAAATCGCCGTCATCGGTTCCGGGCCCGCCGGTTTGTCCGCCGCCGCGCAACTGAACAAAGCCGGTCATTTGGTAACTGTATACGAAAGAGCCGATCGCCCCGGCGGCCTGCTAATGTATGGCATCCCCAACATGAAGCTAGACAAAGAACAAGTCGTAATGCGCCGCCTAAAAGTCCTCGAAGCCGAAGGCGTAACATTCGTCTGCAACACCGAAGTCGGCAAAGACTTACCAGTAGAACAACTACTCAAAGAATACGACTCCGTTGTCCTCTGTACCGGCGCGACAAAACCCCGCGACTTAGGAATCGAAGGGCGGGAATTAAAAGGCATCCATTTCGCGATGGACTTTTTGACAGCGAACACCAAAGCAGTTTTAGACAAGAGCACCAACGATAACTTCATCTCCGCCGAAGGCAAAGACGTGGTGATTATCGGCGGTGGCGACACCGGCACAGACTGCGTGGGCACCTCCATTCGCCACGGCTGCAACAGCCTAGTACAGCTAGAAATCCTGCCCAAACCGCCCTCGGAACGGGCAGCCAACAATCCCTGGCCGGAATGGCCGAAAGTCTACCGCCTCGACTACGGCCAAGAAGAAGCCGCAGCCAAATTCGGCGATGATCCGCGCGGATATCTCACCACCTCTACCAAGTTCGAGGGCGACGAAAACGGCAACGTCAAAGCCGTGCACACCGTTGAGGTGGAGTGGACGAAAAACGAGAAAGGGCAGTTCATTCCCAAGCAAATCGCGGGCACCGAGAAAGTGTTGCCGGCGCAGCTTGTGTTGCTGGCGATGGGCTTTCTGGGCCCGGAACAGCCGCTGCTGGATGCGCTGGGATTGGAACGCGACGCGCGCAGCAATGTGAAAGCTGAGCACGAAAAGTATACAACCAGTATTCCGGGAGTTTTCGCGGCTGGAGACTGTCGCCGGGGACAAAGTTTGGTGGTTTGGGCGATTAATGAAGGGCGCGGTGTGGCGCGGGAGTGTGACCTTTATTTGATGGGTGAAACCGATTTGCCTTAATCCTTAACCTGTGAAATCCCGTAGGGACACGGCACTGCCGTGTCCTTGACTTGACTGGTGAAATGATGTGTGCTTTGCCTGTGAAATGATGTGTGCTTTGCCTGCAAAATTAGCGCGCTTGTTGACAAGAGAAAGGACACGGCAGTGCCGTTTCCCTACCTGGATTTGACTGGAAACCGCTATATTATCCATTGGTTTGTAGACGGCATTGCCTGCAAAATTAGCGCGCTTGTTGGCAAGAGAAAGGACACGGCAGTGCCGTTTCCCTACCTGGATTTGACGTGAAACGGGCAGATTATCCATTGGTTTGTAGTAAGGACTTCAGTCCTATCTTTTCTTGCGGACTAAAGTCCTCACTACGAACCTGATTTTTGCAAGTCAAATTAGTCGGGCGTCTCTTCATTATCTTTCTTGAGATTTAACATTTTGAGCAAAGAGCATTCTTGACAGTGGGGAAATCGCTGCTGCACTGTCTTACCTTTGATAATTTGCTCGTAGGGGCAGCTTTGTCGCGATTGCCGATCGAACTGCAAGTGCAAACCTACTGAGGTAACGGTTAAAATAATACCGGCCGTATTGTCAATACATCCAATAAGAATCGAAACCACAGCTTCTGCAATCATCACTTTATGCTCTTTCGATAATTTCATAAATCATTTCCAACTCAATAATCTGAGTGTGGAATTTCGGGATACCCGAATGCACGAAATGGCTGGGAGTGTGGTACAATCTGCATTAGGGACTTTCGGGACGCTCATTCGGTATCGGGAATCCCGAAACTTTCTCGAAATTTTTTTTACAACTTTATCTAAAAATCTATGCCCAAGCGCGGAAAAGGCGACAAATCTTGGCAGCGAGTCCGTCACTTGGTGGAAGCGCTGCTGGATTATGCTTTAAATGATGATGATCGCATCTCCAAGCTTCATGCAAAGTGGAAAGACGAGACTTCTACGGAGTTAAAGGTTAACGCCACCCTAGAAGCGCTACGGTATCTGCTTCAAGATAAAGGCGGGTTTAAGCCGACTGCAAACACATCAGATGAGCTAACTCGCAAATATATCGGTGAGGCGCTAACTTATTATCTCAGAGATTGGTTAGAAATTTTGGAGGATCACCGCACAGACCCTAAATCTCCTAACTGGACGTTTACTCTGAAGCTGGAAACCAGAGACAAAGACGAAAATATTAAAAAGTTAAAAGATAAGTGGGAAGCAAACAGCAAATTGACTGTCACCATTGAATGTCACAGCAAGCAAAATACCTCTACTCCCGCAGCAGATAGCGAAGATAGCACCAGCCCGCAAAATACCAGCGTGACAAAACACAGGCGAGTTGTGGGATTGCAAAATATTATAGATGTTCCCGTGTGGAAGGGGCGAGATAAAATTTTGGCAGATTTAACAGCCAAGTTGCTGCATCCCCAACAGGCGCCCAAGGTATTAGCAATTATCGGGCAAGGCGGCATCGGTAAAACCAGTTTGGCCGTCAAACTGATGGAAGCATTGGGCGTTAATTTGTCGGGGCGGACTTTGGCGGCAGATAGCCCCTACGATGGTGCGCTGTATTTCAAAGTACAGAAAGGAACCAGTTTTGATGATGTAGCTGAGTTTTTGTTAAGCGAGGGTTTGCGAATTCAGACTCCCGAAGCTTTGAAAACTGCTGATGAAAAGATTGCGAAAATTCTTGCAGGATTTGCACAAACTCGCTTTCTCTTGGTGTTGGATAACCTGGAAGATATTTTGCACCCAGCTAAGCATTCTCAAGCGAGAAAATCAATTTCGCCGGATTGGGGAAAACTGCTGAATGTTCTGGTTTACAATCAGCATCAATCTCAAACGATTTTAACCTGTCGGGAAGTGCCGGCAGATTTGGGAGATGCGCGCTCTAAAAAATCTACAATCAATCGCAAGCTAGTACAGGTAGAAAAACTGCTCGGTGTAGACACTGAGGCTAGCGTGGAAATTTTAAAAGAATATGGATTGCGAGATAGTGAGGAGGATTTGCAGTGGATAGCCGAACGAGTTAAAGGTCATATTTTGGTACTAGAAATGTTAGGGAATAATTATGCAGATGAACCGGGAAAACTTCGCAAGCGGCCGGAATTGGTGACAGATGAAGTAGAAGTTATCCTCACAGAACAACTAGCAAGACAAAGTGAAGCTGCTTGTGATTTACTTTGTCGGATGTGCATTTTGCGGGCGCAAATTGATGTTCGAGGGTTAACTTTCTTGCGTTTGTATACAGATGAGTGGGAACAAGATAACCGTTTGATGACAGCAGCAGAATCAAGCAAAGCTGTTGAAATTTTAGATGAAGATATTAGATCAACAGAACAAATCATCGAGCAATTAGTCAATAGCAGTTTGGTGCAAACTCGCTATGATGAAGAGAAATGCGAATCTTTTTATGACTTGCATCGGGTGACAGCAGATTTCGTGCGAAAGCAATACAACAAACTGCCGGAACTTTTCAAAAGAGTAGATAAATTTTATCAATCTAATATCACTTTTAAAGATGTCAAAGATATGGGATCTTTACAAATATTTAGTTATGCTATTCTTTTTGCGTTAAATGTAGGGGATGAAAAAGAGCAGTTAAAATTGGGAGAAATCTTTCTCAATTATAGTCTACGTCTGGGGAATGGAAGCTTAATGGAAAATGCCATGATGCAACATCCAACGATAGTAGAAGGTAATAACCAAGAATCAACTTTACGATATTTTGGTCAAATTCATTATGAGATTAGTAATTGGGATGAGGCAGAAAGATGTTTTAAAGCTGCTTTGGCTATTGCTCAAACAGAAGGTAATAAGAGCAATATCGCTTCTGCAATAGGATGGTTAGGCTGTATCGAGCGTGATCGCGGCAATTGGGATGAAGCAGAGAGATTGTACCGGCAATCTTTGGAATTAAGGACAGATTTGGGCGATCGCTCAGGTATGGCATCTACTTGGGCATCATTGGGATATATGGAGGGAAATCGCGGTAATTCGGATGAAGCAGAGAGATTGTGCCGACAATGTTTGGAAGTTGAGACAGAATTGGGCGATCGCTCAGGTATGGCAAGTAGTTGGGGATTATTGGCAGATATCGAGAAATATCGCGGCAATTGGGATGAAGCTGAGAGATTGAATCGACAATGTTTGGAATTGAAGACAGATTTGGGCGATCGCTCTGGTATGGCAA
>JBBSNU010000479.1:0-4525 GCA_038260455.1 Chroococcales cyanobacterium
ATCTATCTTGCTCGTCGAGAGAGTCATCCAAAACAGCGGCCATCAAACCGTAGCGATCGGCTAAAGTCAAACAGCCCGTATCGCTAACAGAGGCAAGTATTTCAGAAATAGCGCCGGGGATAAGTTGAATAAAAAGCATGACAGGTTCCCTGAATTCGATAGTTATATCATCTATCGTTCTCCCAAAATCAACAGTGACGCTGGCAGAGCAAAGAATGTGATTTTTTGACGCTAATTGTGCGATCGCGACGCATCTAATTGTGTGACTAGCGGCGTTTTAAGTATGCGATCGCCGTCACAAAAATAATTTTATAGCAGCAAAAGGAAGTTCCGCAACGGATTATGTAACGGATGTAACGGATGGAAGTCAGTTGTCAGTTGTCCTTAGTCCTTAGTCAGCAGTTAACAGTCAATAGTAAAAAATGCTCTTCGGCCCGATGCCCCATGCCCCATGCCCGATGCCCTATTCCCTATTCCCTATTCCCGATGCCCCATGCCTCATGCCCCATGACAGATGTATAAAACGCATTGTCAGTATGCAAAATCTTCATAAAAGTCAATATTTTGTAAAAATAGCTACGAATATTTACGGTGGTGGGTTTTACATTTGTTCATAACACAGGTGCATCGAAACGCAGCGATCGAACGATCGGTAGCAACTATAACCATACATATAGCGGTTATCAAAAAAGTGAGGATAGCCCATAGCCCATAGCCCTATGCCCTATGCCCTATGCCCTATGCCCTATGCCCTATGCCATACCCCCGATAGTACCTCACCTTTTTGAGAAAGGCTATAAGCACGTATTTTTGTAAAAAACCCGGTTTATGACCACCGTTTATGACCACACGTGCGATCGCTCTCAGAAAGTCTCAGAGCGATCGCACGTGTGGATGCCAGCAGACTGTGCGATCGCTCTATTCCCAATCATCAGCCTCAGACTGTTTGTGAATCTGAGAAATCGCCAACTGAATCACCTGCCGCACCGGCGCTTCCGACTCATTAACAAGTGCAGCTTCCAACGGTTCCAAAAGAACAGAAAACTCCGGCGGATTTTCGCTAGTTCCAATTTTCATCAAAGCTAGAGCCGCCGCTTTTCTACTTTCCCAATTCGCATGGTGTAGCAACTCAATCAAATTGGGAATTGCTGGTTTGTAAGCAGCATTTGCCAATGCCGATGCTGCTTCGATGCGGACGGTTTCTGCTGTGTCTGTAAGAGCATTAACTAACAGGTTGAACGCAGCTTCTTCTGGTTCTTCTTGAGCGATTTTGGCGATCGCCCCTACGACAGCAGCCCGCACCTCAACCGAATCCGACGCGATTTCCCGATACAAATATTTTTTCGCCTTCGAGCCAATAAACGCCAAAGCCCAAGCCGCGTGTCCCTTAGTATTTTCAGAATGTTTTGGCGAAGCTAAAACATCCAACAAATGCGGCACAGACGGTTCGCCCAACTGAGCGAGGGCCGCCGCCGCCGAACCGTGGACAACAGTATCATCATCGTGCAAAAAAGCCTCTAACAGGGCCGGAAGGGCGACGGGATCGCCAATCAGAGTCAGCGTTTTAGCACTTGCTCTGCGGACGACAGGGTTGGGGTGGTGTGCTAGAGCTTCCACCAAAAAAGGAGTTGCTGGTTTGCCAATTGAGCCGAGGGTTTCGGCAAAATTCAGCCGCATCATTCCCCGCGAATCTCCCATACACTCGACCATCTTTTTGAGAAGTTCGCTATCGTTGGGATTGAAAGTTTCGAGAGCTCTTTGCTCCCTGACTTTTTGCAGCAAAGCATCGCTTTCTGCTGGATCTATCGCTGTTTGAATGTTAGTCATGGGATTTGAGATTTTAAATTTTAGATTTTAGATTGATGTAATTCGTATCAAACTTAGCATCAGCGAGATTAGCGCCTCGGAACGAAGTGTCCTGAGCATTTCTAATCTCTCCAACAATAGCAGAAAAAGACACAAACGACAACCAAAGATACAGCAGCGACACCAAACCGAAACACGTACCCCAAAACAGTTTGTGAGTGTTCAAAAAAGCGCTAGCAGTTGCAGAAAACAAAAAAGCTGCTCCGTAAGTCGCAACACTTCCAGCCGCTACGATCGCCACCTTAGCAAATTGGCGGCGAATCCTGGAATTCACAAAAAACATTAACACCCCGCCGATCGCCATTCCAGCAAGAGCAGCCTGAGAATTATTATTAGTTGCAGTCCCAGCATAGAAAAATCCCAACAAAGCCCCTGATAGAATAGCAGAAATTGTCCCCGCAAATCTACCGATTTTTGAAGTTGGTGGCTGTGTGCGGGCGATCGCCCCAGCCAACCCAGCAGCGCTCAAAACCCCATACAGCAACAGCACAAAAGGCCAACTGCGAGAACCCAATACCTCTCCTTGAGTTCCTAAAATCAGTCGAGTCACAACATCGCCCACAACCAAACAAATCGCGATCGCCCCAGCACTCAAAACAGCAATCTGTCGCCCAGAAACCCCAATTTTCGCACCAATAAAATTCGCACCCACCAACTGAGCATTTCTAAAATTGCAGCCACGAACATCCGCACCGCCAAAATCAGCACCGTTAAGAACTTGTCCTTGGAACGATCGATTTCGCAAAACTTGATTGCTAAAATTATTGACATCCGAATAACTCATATTTCTCTTCTCTTCCCTCTCTTCTCTTCTCTTCCTTCGCGTCTTCGCGGTTCGTTAAAAAATCTCCATCACAAAATGAAACTAACCAATCCGCTCAAAATCAAACAAATTTCCCACATTCTCGGTTTCGGAATACTGCTCGCACCAATACTAATCTATAACATTCCCTACTTTTCGCGTCCAGCACAAACAAACGAAACCCGATCGCTCTTTCAAGGAATAGCATACCGCAGGGAATTCCGCTCAAATCCGCGTCCCATCATGATTCACATTATTAGCATCGACCTCAAAGCCCCAGGAATAGGAATTTTTGTCACCCCCGGAGCTCCAACAGCCGATTTAACAGAAACCAAAGCCCGCACCGCTACTGAATTTCTCAAAGAATTCAAATTGCAACTAGCAGTCAATGCCAATTTTTTTTATCCCTTCGTTGAGGAAGCACCTTGGGATTATTATCCCCGCAGAGGCGATCGAGTCAATAATGTTGGACACGCCATTAGCAAAAGCCAAGCTTATTCCCAACCAGATTTAAACTTTCCCGGCCTTTGTTTTGATGCCAAAAACCGCGCTCAAATAATCGAAAACGGCAATTGTCCTGCGGGAACAGCCTATGGAATTGCGGGAGATACTTTGCTGGTAAAAAATGGCAAAATAGTAGCACAAAGTCAGGAAAAAAACAAACAAGATCAACTCTATCCCCGTGCAGTTGCGGCGATCGACCTCACAGGCAAAAAGTTGTGGTTGATTGTGGTAGATGGCAAGCAGAGGCTTTACAGCGAAGGGCTGAAGTTGAGCGAAATCACAGAGATTTCGATGCAGTTGGGAGCCGATACAGTGCTGAATTTGGACGGTGGTGGTTCTGTCACTTTGGCAGTAGAATCGCCATCAGGAGCAAAACTGTTAAATGCTCCGATTCAGAATAAAATCCCCATGCAGGAACGTCCAATTTCTAATCATTTAGGGTTTTATGCGCGGGAAAATTAGGGTTGCAAATTGCGGTTTATTTCCAGCTAATTGTAGGTACGCATTGCGTACCTTACTACTAATACCAATTTTTGATGAGGATGCTCCCGAATCCGATCCCCCCTAGCCCCCCTTAATAAGGGGGGGACAAGATTCCGATCAAAGTCCCCCTTCTTAAGGGGGATTTAGGGGGATCGAGATATGTGCAACTTCACATTAAATTGGTATAACTAATGTTCAGTTTTTAACTAAACTGGCTCATTTTCGCAATCAAATGGTCAAAATAAGGAGCTAATTTTGCTGCATCATCCGCATCGCACCGCTTCAAACTAGCAGCCTTAATTCCTTGCAAACCCATAACCATTGCAGGCAAAGGAACGCCCAATTCTTGATATAATAAATTCATGTTGTGCAGCCCTTTCTCGCTGGTAAATTCTGGTGCATTTCCCGCAATTCCATAGGTAATGCAGCGCAGAAAATGCCAGAAATCTCGCCAACAAGCCTCCGCCCTAGCTGGCGGATAAAGCTCGCCTCCTGGTTCAGAAATATTTGGATATGCCGCTAAAACTTGTTCCCTGGCTTCCGATACAATATCCGCCGCATTGTCGCCCAGGAACTTTGCAGTATTAATTGATGTTGGTTCGGATGAGTTAAGTTGCTGCAAATCTTCATCGGTGAGATAGCGACCTGCGTTGTCAGCAGCTTGAATCAGTTGGATTTCTGCGGGAGAATGCGAATTTTTCCAGGTTGCTAAGTTGACTATTCGGGCTTTCGGGATTAATTCTTTGGCTTTTTCGCTTAATTGGAGAGTCATAAGTAGTGGAACACAATTAATTACACAAAAATTTGGCTACAAGCCTTGGGAGCATCTCAGTTTTGCATTATAGTGCGAGCGTCCCCGCTCGCGTATTG
>JBBSNU010000480.1:0-4520 GCA_038260455.1 Chroococcales cyanobacterium
CAAAGACAACGCCGTTGTAGACCTCGTACCGCCCGAAAAAGGCTGGCCGGATATGGTGTTCACCGCCAACGCAGGTTTGCTTTTGGGCAATACTTTCGTCCTCAGCCGTTTCTATCACAAAGAACGCCAAGGCGAAGAACCCTATTTCAAAGCATGGTTTGAAAGCAAAGGTTTCACCGTGCACGAACTCCCGAAAGATTTGCCATTTGAAGGTGCTGGTGACGCTTTGCTCGATCGCGAAGGACGCTGGCTGTGGGCCGGATACGGCTTCCGTTCGGAACTCGACTCGCACCCGTTGCTAGCAAAATGGCTCAACATAGAAGTGCTTTCGCTGCGTTTAGTAGACGAACGTTTTTATCATTTAGACACCTGTTTTTGTCCCCTGACAGGTGGCTATTTGCTCTACTATCCAGCAGCATTTGACTCCTACTCCAACCGCTTAATTGAAATGCGAGTTGCGCCGGAAAAACGCATTGCCATTGAAGAAGCAGATGCCGCAAATTTTGCCTGCAATGCCGTCAATATTGACAAAACTGTGGTAATGAACAAGGTCAGCGAAGCGTTGAAAACGCGCATCACTCAAGCGGGTTTCAAAGTCATTGAAACGCCGATGAGCGAATTTCTGAAAGCGGGCGGTGCTTGTAAGTGTTTGACGCTGCGGGTGAATGAACCTGTGCAAGAAGATCGATCGGCAAACGTGATGGTAGAAAGCCGTGCAATTCGCATGGAAGGCCACCTGCTCGATGCCGGTTTAATCAGCCGTGCTTTAGACTTAATTATCGAAAACGGCGGCAGTTTCCAAGTGCTCAATTTCAATCTCGGAGTGCAGCGCCAAAGCACATCATCCGCAGACGTGAAAGTTTCGGCTCCTTCCCACGAGGTGATGGAAGAAATCATGGGATTGCTGATTGACTTGGGTGCAGTGCCGCCGCCGCAAGAGATTTGCGACGCTATTTTAGAAGATGTCGTCCAAGATGGTGTCGGCCCGGACGACTTTTATGTGACTACAATTTATCCCACGGAAGTACGGGTAAACGGTCAGTGGGTGAAAGCACGAAATCAGCGGATGGACGGTGCAGTTGCGATTACTGAAAGTGCCGAAGGCCCGGTGGCTACGTGCAAATTATTGCGCGATTTAAAAGTAGGTGAAAAAGTCGTTGTGGATGTGGTTGGCATCCGCACTATCCGCAAAACAGAATCGCGGGAACAGCGCAATTCTCAAGAATTTAGCTTTATGTCCGGTAGCGTTTCTAGCGAGCGCCGGGTAGAATTGGTAGTGGAACAAGTAGCGTGGGAATTGCGCCAAATTCGCGATCACGGTGGCAAAGTTGTAGTTACGGCGGGGCCTGTTGTGATCCACACTGGCGGCGGCGAACATTTAGCGCATTTGATTCGCGAAGGTTATGTGCAGGCATTGTTGGGTGGAAATGCGATCGCAGTTCATGACATGGAACAATCGAGCATGGGAACTTCTTTGGGAGTTGACATGAAACGCGGCGTTGCTGTGCGCGGCGGACACCGACACCACTTGAAAATGATTAACACCACGCGGCGTTATGGAAGTATTGCTAAAGTCGTTGAAGCAGGCTTGATTACTAGCGGTGTGATGTACGAGTGCGTGAAGCACAATATACCGTTTTCGCTGGCTGGTTCGATCCGCGATGATGGGCCGCTTCCTGACACGCAAATGGATATGGTTAAGGCTCAAGAAGAGTATACTGAGCTGTTACGGGGCGCGGATATGGTGCTGATGCTGTCGTCTATGCTGCACTCAATCGGTGTGGGAAATATGACACCGGCGGGTGTGAAGATGGTCTGTGTGGACATTAATCCGGCGGTGGTGACGAAATTGAGCGATCGGGGGTCGATCGAATCTACGGGAGTTGTCACCGATGTGGGATTGTTCCTGAGTTTGTTGGTGAATCAATTGGATAAGTTGACCAGCCGCCATCATGTAACTCAATCTGTGTAGATTCGGCGCGGATTCGGTGGTTGAAACGGTGTAGACTCGGCGGTTGAAACCGCGTCTTGTCAAACGATGTCCGGATGGTGCGCGGACTCAAGATGGTTGCTCGTTACTTTCGCTCTGCCTGGTAACGCAGATCCGGAGGCTCTGCCTCCTTTTATCTCGCAACTTACAGGAGAGAGGAATGTAGTCTAGTAGGGTGCGTCAGATTTGAGATTTTCAAGTTGTACGGAAAGCATATTTCTGACGCACCGTTTGGCGAGGTGCGTCAGTTTTGAGATTGTTGATTTGCATCGGAAATAATCTTACCTGACGCACCCTACATTAACTTTGTAGGGGCTCTTGGCCCCGTGGTTGCCCTCCTAGACAGGGAAGGGTCGGCCCGCACCATCCACGACCCCTACAAAATCCTGATTTTCCTGAGAATGAAATAGCCCCCGCTCGCGAGTGGTAAAATACGCGAGCGGGGACGCTCGCACTACAATAAAAAAAATTCTTTTTGCAAAACTGAGATGCTCCCCTGATTTAAGTATCTTTTGCTTCAACACCAAATAAATCTTTCAGTCGTTTTCTCACCCATTCTACAGGATTTTCATCATCGTCTTCGGCTGCTTCTACCAATTCCATTTCTCGCAACAGTTGCTGTCTCTCGCTTAACTCTTCTTTGTGCTTGACTATCTCCTCAATAATCTGTTCGTATAAATCCGGTCTTTCAGTTAAAACTTTCTGGAAACCTTCCTTATTGATCGCAAACAAAATGGTTTCTTCCAAAGCTCTCACCGAAGCAGTTCTGGGGATTCCCAACATCAAAGAAAGTTCCCCCAAAAACTGACCTACACTGAGATAATTCAGGTGTTTGTCAATAGCTTCCACAAAAACTTCCACCGAACCTGAAAGAATCAAATAAAAAGCATCTCCCGGATCGTTTTCGTGAAATAAAAATTCTTGTGGTTGCATCCGTTGGCGGTATCCAACTTCAATCAATTGCCGCAATTCTAGATCCGTCAAATGTTCAAAATATTCTACCTTTCGCAGCAAAGAGGTAAGAGATGATTGCGTTTTGACTTCTTCTCCTACCGAAACCGGAGATTTTTGATCTTTTTTATGGAAACTGTCAGCGGTGGAAATTGCTGTTTTATTTGGATCGAACAGCGACAATAAAACTTCGGGATTTCGCAAATACAATTCTCTGTCATTGAAAGGAAAGTCAATTCCCTGCTGGCGAAAATTGTACTGAATGGCAAAATTCAAAGAACTTTTAATGAATTCTCTTTCTACAGGTTTGTCTGTCCAAACTAAAAGCTCAAATTTAAAACTATCCTCGCCAAACTCAACAAACAATACTTTCGGAGTCGGTTCGTACAAAACTCCCGCTTCCGCGTAAGCAATATTTAAGAGAGTTTCTGTCACTAATAGCGGGTCGCTATTCTCGGCTACTTCTATGGATAGTCGCAGACAAAGTAACGAGTTTTCGTAACTCCAGTTAACAATTTTGTTGCTAATTATCGTGCTATTTGGAACTATAACGCTTGAGTCGTCAGTGGTTTGGACGATGGTCGATCGAATCGTGATTTTTTTGACAATTCCCATCAATCCTTCTAATTCCACAAAGTCTCCGACTTTCACCGGTCTGTCTAAAAGCAGCGTTAAGCCGCTGACAAAATTAGTTGTTAAATCCTGGATTCCGAAGCCAATTCCGACTCCCAATCCCCCAGCAACGACTGCCAAAGAAGCGAGGTTGACGCCGATGCTTTGGATGGCGAATATCACTCCAAAAGCTACTATTAAGTAGCGCAAGATTACGGCGATTGCTTCCCGGTTCCCTTCGTCAATTCCCAATCTAACTAGCAAGCGTTCCTTAAGAAAATTGGTAAAAGAGCGGGCTACGATCAGGATAGCCATGAACAATACAATCAGTTCCACAAGTGACCGCAGCGAAACCGGATTGTCCCCGATTTGAAATAAGGTCATTGTGAACATTTGGGAGATATTTGTCAGTAATTCTTGGGGGATTGTATCTACAGTCATTTTGTGGTAAGTTAAGTAAATAGGGAGCCGAGCATTTTTGCAAAAAGCATTTTTTCTTTGAGCGAGATCGGGCAATAGTTCGTAGTGTCTCTTCAGTCTGCAGCATCAGAGGAGTTAAGTCTGATGCTGCGAATCAATCTTATTGCGATCGCTCGACCGGACGCTATACTATGATTGAGAATAGTGCAATATCTCAAGAACGAAAATTTAATAAATTAAACATCTGCCACATTTCTTTGTTTCCAGAAGCTGCGAGGTAAAGAGAAGCTTTTCCTCACCCTAGAAGCACGATCGGAATCTTCCTGGTAACAAGCAATATAGCGGTTATCAAAAAAGTGAGGATAGCCCTATGCCCTATGCCCTATGCCCTATGCCCTATGCCCTATCCCCGATAGTAACTCATCTTTCTGAGAGAGGCTATATCTCATTTACTCCAAACTTTTTTTAATTTCTCGCCGATAGCGGGGATGACAGGGTGTTCCCGTACAAACAAAGCTGGCTGGCATATTTTTAAAGACGCTGCTGC
>JBBSNU010000481.1:0-4502 GCA_038260455.1 Chroococcales cyanobacterium
ATCCTTGAACGTCGATTTAACGGTTTCACTCAAGATCATTTCTCGCATCCCAATTACAGAGGTCACAACCGCTCATGTCAGATTTTTTGTTTCTTACTCTTCTAAGATAACTGGGGTTATATTTAATTGCAAGCCCCTAATGACTGCTGACTAATGGATTCAGTCAAAAAATTGCGATCTTGCATAATCCCATAAAGATTAACATCTGTTTCTAACAAACAAGCGTGACCGCTGTTACCCAGCCGCACCATCTCCGCATTAGGAATTACCTTGACTAAAAGCTTCCCTTCTGCTAGAGAAGGTAGCAGCCGATCGGCACCGCTAGCAATTACTAATGTCTGCTGTTTGATGCCGCGCAACTGATTTTCATCCACATCAAACGATCGCACTAACGCCAATCTCCACACAGACGTGTGTTGCGGTACCGCTTGCATCGCTTCTAGCAAAGCGCGCCGGTCGTCGCGCCCAATCTTTCCTAATGATGCTAATATCGGCAACAAACCGATTACCGACAGCGGATAAAGGTTCGCCGGCAGCCACTGAGTTAGATGGGAACCCCACTGCACCCAAGGCTGTTGTCGGAATGAAGAAGCAGGATTGACTAAAATTAGTCGATCGCACAATTGGGGAGCTTCTAAAACAATTTTCATCGCTAAACAGCCCCCAAATGACTCCCCGCACAAATAAACCGGCCGTTGCTGCTTTCCAGCTTGCTTTTCTCCTTCAATTAAGGCAATAGTTTCGCTGACAAGTACCTCCCAACTAGCCATGTCATCAGCAGGTAAAGTTAAGCAGCGAATGTCGAAATGATTGGCTAATTTAGAAATTTGCGGCCGCAGCAGCAATCCGCTACCATCCATACCGGGCAGAAATATAAATAAAGGCCGATCTGGTTTCAGCGGTTTGGGGGTTATAAAACGAACCTTGTTGTTATCATTTGCCATGATTCAAGTCAATCGATTTTAGATTTTAGATTTTAGATTAAAGAAGTGGAAATCGGACACCAACCAACAGTCAACAGCCAACAGTCAACAGTCAACGATTAAAAAAGTGGAAATCGGACACCAACCAACAGTCAACAGTCAACAGTCAACGGTCAACAAACTTACAAACATCCTCGATCGAGTAATTGTGCAATTTCCCCCTGACAGTGCTCTGTGAGTTCAGCAACCGCTGCTTTGGCTTTTTTGCCTCGATATTGCTGCTGTCGATCGACCGTAATCCAGTAAGGACGGCCGATTAAAACATTAACTCGTTGATAAACTATCACAGGATGCCACCCAGGGCGATCGAACAAAGGTTCCGAAGGATCGAACAAACTCAACAACTTCAGCGGTAAACCCGATCGTACTGACTCTTCTTCCATCGAAGCAATCGCCACCGGCAAAACCGCCAAATTCCGCACCGGCGCCCGCAAAGCCAAATGAGCAAATCCCCGCTGAAACTTCCCCACAGTATGCGGTTGAGTAAAGTTCACCATCGGTTCTGCACCCTCTGGAAACACCCCCACCATCTCCCCACCTTGCAGCAGGGCTGTCGCCTGAGAGAAAAAATGCTGCTGTCGGTGTTCCGGTGCTGCCAAGGGAAAAGCGCCGAAAGTAGTGACAAATTCTCGAATCACCGGAACTTGACCCATGTAATGATGACAAGCAAACCGGATCGATTTACCCAAAGCCGCCGTCAGCAACACAGGATCTAAGAAACTGCGGTGATTACTCACCAACAGCACCGGACTCTCTCGGGGAATCCGCGGCTGGTGGTGTACAAACATCTGCGTTCCCACACCAGCCAGGAAACAGCGCGAAATCATCAATATGCGATCTGAAGACATGGGCGAAAAGACAGGTGCGACGCTACAAAAATTTATTCCATCCCCATGCAGCTTAACATTACTTTACAAAATCGGGGTTTCAGGGAACTGACGCAGCGGTAGCTAGAAACCGGGTTTTTTCCGAAAAGACGCGCTCTAGCCCGCCAAAATAGTAAAAACCCGGTTTCTTTGTCGGACTCCGTAAGTCTTGTTTCGGCAAAATTTCCCAATCAGAAACAAAAATTCATAAATTGTTGTTACAACCTAAATATAAAGAATGTTTAAAATAACCGTAAAACCAAGTTCTCGCAGGTAAAATTAGGAATTTACAGTGAAGATGACAGACTGTCAAAGTATTTTTGGACAAGTCGTAATAGCAATCTCCCGAGGCATCAAATGAATAACATCCAAAACTATCGCCTTAAATGTACCCTCACCTTTGGCGACATTTACGGTCAAATCATTGTTTGGCTGATAGTCATCTTCCTGAGTCTAGCGTCAGCACTCGCCCTGTGGAGCAGCGCCCGTCAAATCTACGCCTTGGCTACAGTCGGCTTGATTTTAGTGCTGTCTCTGCCCTTTTTGCTGTTTGCTTTCGTGACAACTCTGCTCAATAACATTGAAGTGCTTTCGGTAGACCCAGCCACCGAAGATCAACCTTCTGCAACGGGAAATCAGTCGAATCAGAGGTCTGTCGAAATCCTCGGCTAATCCAATTTGCAATTTTAGCCTTGGATTTTCGATTCCAATCAAAAGTTAAAAAACTTCCCGATCTTTTGGTAGGAAGTTTTTTTTTGCGTCACGATAAGTTGAGCAGAACACTCAACATGATTCAAAAAAATGCTAGAACACGACGTAATCATTGTCGGCGGCGGTTTAGCAGGTTGCCGCGCAGCCGTAGAAATAGCCCGAACTGACCCCAGTTTAAAGGTAGCAGTTGTTGCCAAAACTCACCCAATTCGATCGCACTCCGTCGCAGCCCAAGGCGGCATGGCATCCAGCCTGCAAAACGTCGATCCCGAAGACAGTTGGAAAGCCCACGCCTTCGACACAGTAAAAGGTTCAGACTATTTAGCCGACCAAGACGCGGTAGAAATCCTCACCCGCGAAGCACCGGGTGTAGTCATAGATTTAGAACACATGGGAGTCCTCTTCTCCCGCCTCCCAGACGGCAGAATTGCCCAGCGCGCATTCGGCGGACATTCCCACAACCGCACCTGCTACGCCGCCGACAAAACCGGTCACGCCATCCTCCACGAATTAGTCAACAATCTCCGCCGTTACGGAGTTCACATCTATCAGGAGTGGTACGTCACCCGCCTGATTTTGGAAGCAGGCCAAGCCAAGGGCGTAGTTATGTTCAACCTAATAGACGGCGAAATTGCCGTCGTGCGGGCTAAGGCGGTGATGTTTGCTACGGGGGGTTACGGTCGAGTTTACAACACCACCTCGAATGATTACGCCTCGACTGGTGACGGTTTGGCGATGGCGGCGATGGCTGGATTGCCGCTGGAAGATATGGAGTTTGTACAGTTTCACCCGACTGGTTTGTATCCGGTGGGAGTGTTGATTTCGGAGGCTGTGCGGGGCGAAGGTGCTTATTTGATCAATTCGGAGGGCGATCGATTTATGGCCAATTATGCACCGTCGCGGATGGAATTAGCGCCCAGGGACATTACATCGCGATCGATGTCCATAGAAATTCGTGCAGGCCGAGGAATTAATCTCGATGGTAGTGCCGGCGGCCCCTTTATTTACCTCGATTTGCGGCACATGGGACGCGAAAAAATCATGAGTAAAATTCCCTTTGCTTGGGAAGAAGCGCACCGTTTGCTAGGAATTGATGCCGTAAATCAGCCCATGCCCGTGCGTCCAACAGTCCACTATTCAATGGGCGGAATTCCGACTAATACAGGCGGACAAGTTCGCGGCAGTGCTGACAGTTTAGTAGACGGTTTCTTTGCAGCCGGCGAAGCAGCTTGCGTATCAGTACACGGCGCAAACCGTTTGGGCAGCAATTCGCTATTGGAATGTGTAGTTTACGGCAAAGTTACGGGAGCAACCATAGCACAATTCGTGCAAAATCGCAAGTTACCCGCAGTAGATGAACAGCGCTACATCCAGGAAGCCGAAGAGCAAATTCAAGCACTTGTAGACCGTCCCGGACAATACCGCATCAATCAAGTGCGGCAAAAGTTCCAAGATACGATGACCGAGTATTGCGGAGTATTTCGCAGCGCCGAATTGATGCAGGAAGGTTTGCATAAATTGGAGGAATTGGAAAAACAATATCAGGAGGTTTACTTGGATGACAAGGGTAAATCTTGGAATACGGAAATTGTGGAAGCTTTGGAATTGCGGAGTTTAATCATTGTCGGGAAAATGATTTTAACTTCTGCTTTGAACCGGCAGGAAAGTCGGGGAGCGCATTCGCGGGAAGATTTTTTGCAGCGGGATGATGAGAAATTCTTGAAGCATACGCTGGCCTATTATTCGCCTGCGGGGATTGATTTGGCTTATATGCCGGTGGCAATTACCATGTTTGAGCCGCAGGAGAGGAAGTATTAATTTGTAGGTGGGCATTGCCCACCATTTTTGCAGGGGGAACGCATCTTATTGAACACTGTTCATCAGTGATGAGTATATTTTAAGAGAAATTCACCATTATTAGAAGCTATAAACACACTTTGTA
>JBBSNU010000482.1:0-4501 GCA_038260455.1 Chroococcales cyanobacterium
GCAACTGACTTACCTTTGCCGCAAACAGTTGTCTAGCTTCCTTGTAATTCATACCCTTTACCATTTCTAAAAACGTACTGAGAGTTCGATTTTTGAATGGTACGAAAAATTGACCCTTTAAAGAACGTACTGAGAGTACGGATTAAATCGTACTGAAAGTACGATTTAAGGTAGAATGATCGTAAAATCGATCGCACTCTGTATTTTGTAATTTGCAATAATGTTCAATTAGATATGAGTAATATTTTGCCCGCCCCAGTTTATAGCACCAAGTACGGTCAAGCTTATCTGGGAGATTCTCTTCATCTCCTCAATTCTCTTGCTAGTAACTCTGTTGATTTGGTGATGACATCCCCTCCTTTTGCACTACAACGTAAAAAAAGTTATGGAAATGAAGACCAAGACTTATATGTTGACTGGTTACTGGGATTTGCACCGGAAATTAAAAGAGTTCTCAAGGACACGGGAAGTTTTGTGATAGACCTTGGCGGTGCTTATCAAAAAGGAATACCTGTACGCTCACTGTACAATTACCGCGTGCTTATTAGATTATGTGACGAGTATGGATTTAAACTTGCTCAAGAGTTTTTCTGGTTTAATCCTTCAAAACTTCCATCTCCTATAGAGTGGGTGAATAAACAGAAAATTCGAGCAAAAGATTCTGTTAATCCTGTTTGGTGGCTTTCCAAAACTAATCAGCCTCAAGCAAATATTACTAAAGTTAAAGTAGAGTATTCTGAGAGAATGAAAAAACTCTTGAAAAATGCTGATGAATTTTATACTCCCAAGGAACGTCCTTCCGGTCATCAGATTAGCGATAAATTTGCAAAAGATAATGGAGGTGCTCTGCCATCTAATTTGCTAGAATTTTCTAATGCGGATAGTAATTCTCAATACCTGCGCTTATGCAAAGAGATTAATGTTAAGGTGCATCCGGCACGTTTCCCCAAAAAGTTACCGTCATTTTTTGTCAATTTTCTTACTGAACCGGGAGATTTAGTAGTAGATATTTTTTCTGGTTCTAATACGACTGGTCACGCAGCAGAAGAACTATCAAGAAAGTGGATTAGTTTTGAACAAGAAAAACAATATATTGCTGCGTCAATATTTAGATTTTTACCTAAAGAATCCTTTTGGCAAGCTGATGAAATATACAATAGACTGTTGACGGAGGAACCATCTGGATTTATATTACCTCAGACCATGCTACTTTTTGAGGTAAATAATTATTGTTTTTAATGATGTTTACTTGCCAATCATTTATTTAATTACCGCAATGATCAGCTAAATTTGACTAACTCCAAAAAGCACTTCGATGCTACTTCCAAATTGTAGCTGCAAAACTGATTGAGCGCTGCCGCCGTTAACGGCAATTTCTAGCCAACCGTCAGAACCAATTATGGCAATTAAATCACCTGGCTTACTATCGCTGTAAGTTTTACCGCTGGGGATGCGAATTGGATCGCAACTATTTCTAATTATCACTGACCAATTGTTAGATACAATGCAATTATTCGGGATATTGGTAATTAAATTGCCGAAACGATCGACATATTGAACGCAACCAGTCGCACCTGTGGCTGTAACGGCGCAATTTGGTATCTGTAGCTGCACTAAACTTGCAGGGCGTACCGCCCTTCCCAACTCTTCCAGCGGCACCCCCATCGCCAAATGCGCCCCCGCTGCTGCGAAAATATCGCGACCGTGAAATGTGCTGCTGGCTTCGGGCGATCGCCAATATTGCGAATTCGTCAACTCCACAGCGGCGATCCTCTTCGAGGGCTTCGCTAACGCGCTTTCCCGACTCAACACCCCGCTAAACAACCCGTTATCGGGCCCGACAAGAAAACAATTAGCACATTTAATTGCAACTGCGCGTCTGTTGCTACCCACACCCGGATCAACAACCGCAATATGTACGGTTTCCGCTGGAAAATAAGCAAAAGCAGTCATCAAACAAAACCTCGCCGCCGCAATATTTTGAGAGGGTATTTGGTGCGTAATGTCAATAACTTTTAACTGCGAGTTAATTTGGGCGATCGTACCTTTCATCACTCCCACATAAACATCGCTCAATCCAAAATCCGTCAGTAGAGTTATAATTCTATTTTTAGACATATATCCAAAGGTAAGAATATGGTAGCGCAGTGGGAAAACTTTCTGCAAAACTTAGGAGAATGGCACGGTTCCTTCACTCAGCTATCAGCGCGAGGAGAGATACTTCAAGATACTCCCAGCATTATTTCTCTCGAAGGACTCAATGACAACAAAACAGTGCGGTTGAAACTCCGCCGCTTCTCGCCAAATCCTAGCGGTGTCGGCGAACCGGAAGTCAGCGAACTTGTTCGAGAATATCAGAGTTTGGGACGAGATATCCTATTTTTTGAGAATGGAGATTTTTGTCAGGGAACTATTCAACTAGCGCCTTATTCTGAGTCTGGGGCCGAGTTTGGTTTTATCTACAATTATCGCAGATTGCGCTTCGTTCAACTCTACAATATTGACGGCAATTTATCCAAACTTACCTTAATTCGCGAAAAGCAGCCCGATAAAAATATCCCCGAACGTCCGCCTTTAACTGTGGGCGATTTGCTGGGAGAATGGCAGGGCGAGGCTGTAACAATGTATCCAGACTGGCGTTCACCTGATTGTTATTCTACCAAACTGGAGTTGCATTTGGAAAATGGCGATCGGCTAGTGCAGAAAATCACTTTTGGCAACAATGCTAATGTTATCAGTTCTAGCGGCAGCATCGACGGTTCTGTGATTAATTTTAACGAAGGTTCAACGCCCGTGCAAGTTTTGCTGCTTCCCGATGGCGGTTCTTGCACTTGTCCGGTGAAAGTTGAATCCAGAAAATCTATATTTTTTGAGGCTGGTTGGTTGGTAGAACCTGACTTGCGATTTCGGATGATTCGTAGTTACAATGATCGGGGTGAATGGGTAAGTTTGACTTTAGTTACTGAACGGAAAATTAGTCATTAATTTCGTAGGGGCGGGTTCACCAACAATTTTTAATGTCCATCCCAAATATTAATAAACCCGCCCCCACTCTACCAACAAATTCTGATTGCGGAACAGGTTTGTCGGTATCTGGGATGGGTGGGGGCGGGTTTTTTAATTCTGCGATTTGATGAGATAAATTTCGGCGAACCCGCCCCTACCAATCTTGATGTTTTCGATGTATTCTTGCATTACCAAATTCCGTAGGGGCGGGTTCACCAACAATTTTTAATTCCCATCCCAAATATTAATAAACCCGCCCCCACCCAACCAACAAATTCTGATTACATAAAAGGTTTGTCGGTATCTGGGATGGGTGGGGGCGGGTTTTTTAATTCTGCGATTTGATGAGATAAATTTCGGCGAACCCGCCCCTACCAATCTGCGTATTTTCGCGAATTTTATTCGCCGGACTTTGTTTCCTGGGTTTGCGATTGAATCACCGCACTCCAATCATCATTGTTAACTGCAGCTTCCAGATGTTCGTGTCGTTCGCCGTCAATCTTGGCTGCTGTTTCTAACTCTTTGGTAAGAGTAGAATCAGCCATTGCTTTGCGTAATTTTAGCTTCTTTTCCTCATAAGCTTGTTGTTCATCAGCAGACATTGCCGATCGCGCTGCTTGACCTACCGTACTCGCCCACATTTCGCTCTGTGCGCCGTTTCCCGGCGGAATAGTGCCTAGTTCTGCTATCCAAGTATCCCGCAAACTCTCCATTTCTTCCCGCTTGGGAAATTTGAAAGTTTGCACCCGCACAAAAGCACAATTTTCCGCGCCGTTTTGCGCGATGTGACCGTTGATTGAAAGCAGAATATTTCGCGAATAACCGATATACTGAGTGTTGCGCGTACTGTCCGTGACAGCGTAAACTCCGGCGACTTTTGCGTTAGTTGCTAGACTTCGCCAGGTATCGATCGACATTACTTGCGTGCCGTCATTTTCTATTTCAGAAACAGCGACTGCTACGCTGTGTTCTGAGTCGGAACTGTATAAAAAGTTGTGCAGTCCTTCATGGGCGACAGGTACGTTTTGATGTTCAATTGCTACGTCTCGATCGGCATTCACTTGATTAGCTTCCATAAAACGCAATTCCTCAAAAAGTGGCAATTTTACTAATTAAATCTCTGGCGTTATATCATGTCCGGTAACATCGGAATTATACCCGAATGCGAGGCTTGAAAACACGCGACTTGGCCTTGAAAACACGCGAGCGGGGACGCTCGCACTGCACTCTTTCGAGCCAAAACTGCCATACAACATATGGAGCATCTCACGAGAGAGTAAAAAGCGTGTTTTAGGAGTGCGAGCGAACCCGAGAGCGGCCCTACAAGATATGATTGTTGTTTGGCGCTTACTTGTTTAACTTACTGCAATTTGTTGCAATTCTTCGTCAGTCAATTTAACTTCGATCGCCTTTACGGAGTCCTCAATGCTCGATAATTTTGTCGCAGCGGGAATCGGAACGACGCAGGGCGATTGTGCCATCAACCAAGCTAATA
>JBBSNU010000483.1:0-4501 GCA_038260455.1 Chroococcales cyanobacterium
GGCGCACCCGGTACAACTAAACCCACAACAAACGCAAAACAAAAAGCACCGAACAAGTTCGGAATATCGATCGAATTCACCGGATTTAAAGCCATTACCGTTAGCAAAAAACCGCAGCCCCGCAATCCGATAAAACACATTTGCCCGATTAACGGCACTAAAGGATAGCGTTTAATTGGTAAATTAATTTCCCGTGAAGACTTGACACCAGATGTTTTTTTAGCTAGATTGGAGCTAGACCCCAAACGCCAAGTTGGTCGTAGCGAAGCGGGGCGTAAGCCATCGCCCGCAACCTCCTCAACCTCCCCAATTTCCTCCCCAACCTCCTCCCCAATCTCAGAATTTTCCCCGTTCTTCTTAGATAACTTCAACCGCTCCACCAATAGGACGATCGGATTTAAAATTCGGGGATGAATCGCCGTCAAAATCGCAGCACAACCGAAAATCCGCAAAAAACCGTTGAATTTGTCAAAACAAATCAAACCAATCAGCACCCCCGCAGAAGCCATCAGCAGCGGTTCCAACAACACGCTGAGAATAGAAACTTTCGGCGAAATACCAGCCTTTTTTGCCTCCGAAATTCGACCCCAAAAATGCCAAATATTCCCCGGCAAATACTTAGCAATATTAGTTTTGAGAAAAATTTGAATCGCCCACCGGACACTTACAACTTGATTGAATTCCCGCAAAATTAACATCCACACCCAGCCGACAAAAATCAGAGACATTAAAGTAATGCCGAGAGCGATCGCCAGCAAGGGAAAACTTTCGGCTCGAATTTGAATGTTCGCAACTTCTCGCCAGTGAGTGAAAAAAGCTTTCGCAATAAATAAAAACGTCCCGCCCAGAATCACATAGCGAACATAAGGCTTTAAACGCGATTTCGCCAGCTTGAAAAAATTCTGAAGTCGATGCAAGTGTTGTTTTCCCATTTTCCGATCCTGATTAGTGAATTTGGGATTGTAGAATTCTTAACCACAATTTCATGTTTTATATCTAAAATTTAGATCGATCGTACTTAAGGAGTAAATTTCTATGGCCAGCCCGAGCCCAGACGGTCTTTCCTATCTTTTAGATGATAGTCCCAACAGTTTCGCATTAACTCCGGGCTTTTTGACTCCTTATCCTAACGGACTTTTTGGCCTCGGAGGTAACGATTTTATTGTCGGTTCCTCGGATGCCGATCGCCTCAACGGTAACAGCGGTAACGACAGACTCCTCGGCGGCAGCAATTCCGATACACTATTCGGTGGTGTCGGGAATGACTTGCTAAATGGCGGTACCGGCAATGACTTCTTATTTGGCAATTCTGGCAGCGATACCCTGCAGGGAGGTAGGGGAGATGATGCCCTCTACGGCGGCCGCGATAACGACGTTTTAGTGGGCGATGGGGGCAAAGATACGCTAACAGGGGGTTTGGGCTCCGATACCTTTGTCCTCCGCAGCGACACGGCAGTCTCCGATCCCGCGGCCGCTGACATCATTACTGACTTTAACAGTTTTGTGGATGCGATCGGACTGACTGACAATCTTACCGAAGCTGACTTGATTCTCGAACAAATCGCGATCGCCCCCGGCATTTCCAATACATTAATTAAAATTCGCCAATCCAATGCTATTTTAGGCTTGGTAGCCAACGCATCTCCACAAGACCTCGCCGATACATTCATCTCTGCAAGTACCCTATTGGGAAACCAACTCAGCCAAGCTCGCGATTTAGGCGTTTTGGACAGCACTCAAACCATCACCGACTCAGTTAGCAGCGCCAAACCAGACGACATTTACAGCTTTACTTTGCCTGCAACCAGCGACTTTAAATTAACAGTCAACAATTTGACGGGCGATGTTGACGTTGCTCTGATTAAAGATATTAACGGCGACAATTCTATTGACTTTACCGACATTATTGCTGCTTCTCAACAATCCGGTTTATCGCCGGAGTCGATCGACATCAAAAGTTTGGCAGCAGGAACTTACTTTATCCGAGTTTCTCAATACCAAGGTAACACAAACTTTACCCTAAATCTGTCTGCAACCCCTCCAACTATTTTTGATAACAATACGAGCAACTTGCCTGGTTTTGACGCTCGTTCCGGGTTCGGTTTAGTGAATGCGGCGGCAGCAGTTGCTAGGGCTGCGGGTGTTGCAACTTTTCCTGACGTTCCCGATTTGGGCGGCGACGAGTGGGGCCGAGATTTAATAAAAGCTCCAGAGGTTTGGGCGCAAGGCTTGACAGGAGACGGCATTGTGGTAGCAGTTATCGACAGCGGAATTGACTACAATCACCCGGATTTGACCGGGAATGTTTGGAGCAATCCGGGGGAAAACGGCGTTGATGCGGCTGGTCGCAATAAAGCTAGCAACGGCGTTGATGATGATGGCAATGGCTTTGTGGACGATTTCCGGGGATGGGATTTTGTCAACGGCGATAATGACCCGATGGATGATAACAGTCACGGCACTCATATCTCGGGTTTAGTTGCTGCGAAAAAAGATGGGGTGGGAATTACAGGAACGGCTCCGACTGCGAAGATTATGCCTTTAAAAATACTCGATAGCGCGGGAGTGGGGAAAATTAATGATGAAATTGATGCGATTAATTATGCGGTGGCAAATGGAGCGAAGGTGATTAATGTGAGTTTGGGCGGCCAACAGTTGAACGATCGAGAATTGAGTGCAATTCAAGCCGCCGAAGCTCAAGGGGTACTGGTGATTTCAGCAGCGGGAAATGATGCTCGCCCGCAGGTAGATTATCCGGCTCAGTTTGCCAACGAGGTAGGAATTGCTGTCGGTGCGGTTAACCGCAACGGCTTGTTTGCAGATTTTTCTAACCGGGCGGGATCAGACGTAATTAATTACTTTGTTGCTCCGGGTGGTGACGGCGGCAGGGCGGATTCTGGTGACGTTTATTCAACTGTGCCGCTTTCTCTACCGGGGATTCCCTATCGATATTTTGCGGGTACTTCAATGGGAGTGCCGCACGTAGCTGGGGTGATAGCTTTGATGTTGCAGGCGAATCCGAGTCTGACTCCTGCTCAAATTAAGCAGATTCTGGCGGAAACTGCCAATCGATCGGTTTAAATTCGATTTTGTCCTAGCCGCGACGTACAAAATAACGACAAGGTGCGCGAGGCGCACCTTGAGTCCGCGCACCATCCGGACTTCGTTTGTATAGACGCGGTTTCAACCGCCGACTCCGTTTGTGTAGCCTAGTCTTATCTTAATAATTGGCGGCGTAAATCAAGTCAAATTGGCGGCACAGAGTGATGCAGCAGTGATTTGGTCGATCGAATACTAACTCGTATTTCATCTCGCCCTCAATTTTGGTAATCGGCTGCTTTAATGGGATGCCGTGAATGTCGTATTGGCGGCGTTCTAAGGCACTCCAGTCGATAATTTTGATGTCGATTTGGTTCTGCAAGTCACTTGCAATCAGAAATAAGTGCATCTTGTCTTCAGCTTTCCCTGTCAAGGGAATTTTGATTAACACTGACTGAGTGACGATCGGTCTTTGGTCGTTGGGATGCTTCTGGGTGTGGCAGCTTTGGAGTTCGATATCATAAGGTTCTACCTTAAATTTCTCTCCGCTGGCGATCGCAGACGAGTGCAAGTCTTTCAGGCACTTTTCTAGATGAGGGATCAGTCCTAACTCTGGATCGCACAGCAGTTTGCGAATATTGGAAGTTTCAGTTACTGTCATTGTAGATTTTTTTTATGTTATTTTTAGATCCTTAATTTCTAGCTTACCGCGAAAAGCAGCCATATTCTACTCTACTTGCGACATACTTCCAAAAGTTCAGATATTTTTTGCCTTAATCTTTTAGATTATTTCTTGGTAATTTTCCAGAGATTGAGATCGACATTACTAACCGCCGGATCTATTTGATAGTTTTGTTGCCCAATTGCCGATCGCAAAGTTGAGGACGGTCTGTATAAAAACAAGTCGCTGAAACCGCCGGGAATTTTCGGTAGTTCAGGTTTCTTTCGTGCCAATTCTCGATTTTTGTAGCAAGAAGTATAACAGCGCGGTTCTATTAGCAGTTTGACTTGTGGTTGCAGGCGATAACTTAAAGCCATCATGTATGCGATGTTCGCATCGCTGATTATCAAGGGATTGCTGGCAGAATTGACAATCGCGGCTACTTCCAATTCGGCGCGCAGCCAGCCGCTGCCTTTGTTCCACCAACTATCGGATTGAGAACTAACTCCACCGGATATGATGCCTGCACAAAACAGTGAAACTATAACTACTTTCCACAATGTTTGCTGTTTTAAGTTATCAAATTTGTTGCTAATTTTTGCAGACAGCAGGTAAGCAACTGCTAGCTGAATTCCCACATAACAAGGAACTAAATATCGCGGATTTCCCGATCGCCTGCCGCCTTTAAGTATATCGGGTAATGCTAAAAATATTGCGGTTGTGGCAATTAATAACAATACCATCAACCAAACCCGCTTTGGTGTTTGCCGGCACAGAAAATAAATCGCATAGCCGACTAAA
>JBBSNU010000484.1:0-4473 GCA_038260455.1 Chroococcales cyanobacterium
CCTCTGAATTTGATACTCAGCGCGGCACGGAGTTATGAGTTGTGAGTTGTAAATTATCAGTTATGAGTTGATTTTTTTAGCGGGAACAATTCATACTTGATAATTTTGGGAAAGGCTATCTACTTTCGTCGATATACCTCATGTATTTGTGGTGTTAACTCAAAACTCAAACCTTTTGAATCGTGGACGTGCGCGCGAGCTGAACTAAAGTTTTGGTTTACCAGAAATCAGTCATAAATCTGGTTGGTCAACCTCATGCAAGCAGACAAACTTGACATGAGAAAACCTAGTCGGGAATCATACCAAAGCGGGCTTTATTACCGCTCTTTCTTCAGTCTGCGGAGGCAGACTTGGCCTGTGTAGCCGCGAATTTATTCGCCGAAAACATTCGCCGGGATTGGTGTTTCTTCAGTCTGCGGAGGCAGACTTGGCCTGTGCAGCCGCCAATTTATTCGCCGAGAATATTCGCCCCGGATTGGTATTTCTTCAGTCTGCGGAAGCAGACTTAGCCTGTGCAGCCGCCAATTTATTCGGCGAGAATATTCGCCGGGATTTGTCCGAATTGGCACAGGATATTGGAGCAATACAGATTTTCAATTCCACACCTCCTAGATATGAGAATTTCCTATCTACACACACCTTAACAACTTGACAGAAAAGCGGCAACAATTTTTAATAAATTTTGTGCAACACTTCTTTACAATCTTCTCATCAGGCTGATTTCCAAGTACCGTGAAAGCTCAAAGGTATGACACCGGGCAATTCTAGCTGACAAATAGGAGGGCGCGAGAGTCCGTCGCTGTCAAATATCCAGACTTCGCTGCTATCAGAATTGCCGTCGTAAACAACTGTCAAAATCCAACCTTTCTCCGACGAAATATCTGGAACGCAGACGGGCTCTGTGGGATAGCGATTTTCCCCACAGTCGGCAATTGTGAGATTACGGGTTTGCGTGTCCAAACGGGCGATCGCCCCGTAACGTTCCGCTACAATATCAACATCAGGCCGATACATTGCCAGATAAATATACCGCGAGTCTTGACCAATTTCTGAAGCAGGTACAACCGGAAACTCGCAAGCTTTATCCAACAATTCTTCTATCCCTATCACTTTCCCCGTCAGAGGATTGAGATGCACTCGACAAAGAGTCCCCTCCGCATCGGTGCGCGTTTCACCTGTCGGTACTTCTTTCAGTCGCTGATTAGTTTGAAAGTCAGCGAAACGCACAAAATCTACCGCCACCGAACCATCTTCCTTAACAAAACCGTTAGCAAAATGCCACTGAAACCAAGCATCAGTTTCGCCACAACTCACTAAAGACAGAGTTTCCGAATCAATAACTAATATCTGCGTTTTTAACTCCGGTTTCCAGTCAAACGAGTCGCCATAACTGCTAATTCCAGCTAACACTGGCAAAACATTGAGTCGCACCGGCGGCACAAAAAATATTAGATACTTTCCCGCCAAAACAAAATCATGTACCAGAGAAATTCCCTTTAAAGGAATAGTTGCTTTTTGCACGATTTTGCCCGTACAATCGCTTTTATACAAATTCAACTTTGGACTCGCACTGCTGGTAATTCCAAAGTTAAAAATATTGCCAGTAATCGGGTCGCGCTTGCAGTGAGCTGAATAAGAAAATTTACTATCTAAATTGCCTAAATTGTCGATTCCTTTAGTTTCCAGAGTTTGCAAATCGAGGCTGTGAGGCGGGCCGCCTTCCCATAATGCTAAAAGGCGATCGGGCAAAGCTAAAACAGAAGTATTGGCAGCATTTTTAACAGATTTAGTCCACCGCAACCACGCAGGGCCTGGTGCTGTCATGCCGTAATTAGTGTAGAGAAATCTATTAGCTTTTTCTTCAGCTTGATATCCGGCTGTTTGCACGTAGCGATAAACAGCAGTAGCACCTACATCAGTAAAATGTACTGCCAAAATTGCACCGTCGCCATCAAACCAGTGTCCCGCAGTCATGCCGCCGCGTTCCAAACGTCCTGGCCCGTTGCGATAGAGACTGCCGCGCAATCCGTCGGGAATTTTACCGCTTTTAACCGATAGCTGAGTCAGCGGAAACTCCGCAGCCGGACGGGCTAAAGCTTTGGCCCAGGATTTTTTAGCTGAGATTTTAGTGTCTGTTTTCATGTTAAACTGGCAATTTTTAACTGGGCTGGCAGAAATTTTACTATACAATTATAGCAGAAGTTATCTATAGCCCAATACGGTTCACTTAAGACAGATCTCCCTGGCACACCCCTTAAAAAGGGGGGGACAAGAATGCCCTCAAAGTCCCCCTTCTTAAGGGGGATGCGAGGGGGATCTCCGGGGCATAAATATGTTAAGTGAACCGTATTGAGTCATCAGTTATCAGTTATCAGTCATTTTGCTGAGGACGAAAAGTGTTGCTAAAGTTAGTTAACAATACTTTTTAGGTCTAGACTGATGGAATTTGCTAATTTGTTGACAAATTTACGATCGCCCTTAGAATTTGTTGATCGCCCGCCAGTGACAGTTGCGCCCTCAACTTTGCTCCCAGAGGCGATCGCCCTGATGCGTCGCGCGCAAAACCCTTGTGGGCTGTCAAAGTCACCGCCAGAGTCGCACGAAACGGTAAAAACATCGATCGATTGCCTCTTAGTTGTCGATAAAAATCAGCTAGTTGGACTGCTAAGCCCGCCAGATGTGCTGAACTTAGTCGCCGAATCCGGCTGGCAAAAAATGCAAGTTGCCGATGTAATGACGCGAAATTTAATTATTTTAAAAGAATCAGAAATTACCGATATTTTTAGCATATTTAAGCTATTTTGTCAACATTCGATCGATTGTTTGCCAATTGTGGACGAACAAGGTCAGCCCGTAGGTTTAGTCACCGAAAAAAAGATTCGCCCAGAAATTTACAGCCTCGTCAAAATGTGGCAGCAAGAAGTTGTAAAACTTCAGCAAAAACAGTCTGAACTCTTAGAAAATAATGCAGAAATCTACAAAAAAGTCAGCGATTGCAAACTTGCAGAAACCGCTTTGCAACAATTCAACGTAGAGTTAGAAGTGAGAGTTCAGCAGCGCACTGAACGCTACGAACAAGCCGTATTAACAGCTAAATTGACTGCAGAAAAACTGCAAAACTCCGAAGCTGAACTGCTGGCGCTGTTTAATGCGATGACGGATATCGTGATGGTTTTCGATGACAGGGGCCGCTACCTCAAAGTCGCCCCCACGGCTCCCCAACTGCTGTACAAACCGGCTCCTGAAATGCTGGGCAAAACCATCGCGGAAATCTTCCCGGAAGCGGAAGCTCATTTTGCCCTCAGTTGCATTCGCCAAACCCTGGCATCTGGGGAAACCCACAGAGTTGAATACAGCATGAAAATTGAGGGGAAGTTAATCTGGTTTGATGGCCGTATTTCGCCGCTGGGGGTCGATCGGGCGATGTGGGTAGCGCGGGACATTACCGCTCGCAAACACGCAGAAGCTGCATTGCAAAAAAGTGAGGAAAAGTTTCGCAATTTGTTTGATGATGCTCCAATTGCGATCGGTTTGGCAACCGTGCGCGACTACCGCTTGAGCGAAGTGAATGAAGCTCACCGGCAGATGTTGGGTTACACCGATGCGGAGTTGGCGGCCGTGAGTTTCGCTGATATCACCTACCCAGAAGATTTAGAAGCAGATTTAGAGCAAGTCAAGCAGTTAATCGAGGGCAATATTCCTCGCTTCGGGATGGAAAAACGCTTGATTAAGAAGAATGGCGAGCTGATGTGGGCTAACTTGACGGTGACGCTGATCCGCGACGGCGAGGGTCTTCCTCTCTACAGCATGGCGGCGATCGAAGATATCAGCGATCGCAAGCGAGCAGAAATAGAATTGCAACAGTTAAAAGAACGGCTACAATTTTTGCTAGCCTTCAATCCGGCGGTAATTTTTACTGTGGAGCCGAAAGGGGATTTCTGTACTACTTATATTAGCGACAACGCGAGGGCGATGGTTGGCTACGATTCCCAGAAACTGTTAGCAGATTCTCACTTTTGGTCGCAGCGCATTCATCCTGAAGATCGATCGCAATTTATAGTAAATTTTTCGGATTTATCGGAGGGTGAAAATTGTATTTTCGAGTACCGCTTTCTGCACCGAGACGGAGTTTACCGCTGGCTGCGGACGGAACTAAAACTATTGGTAGATGGCAGAGGAAAACCGATCGAAATTATTGGTTACGCCGCCGATATCAGCAATTCTAAATACGCTGAAATCGCCAGGGGGCAGCAGTTCGAGCAAGAACGGCTGGTGGAGGCGATCGCCCGTCGCGTCCGCCAGTCTTTGGAATTAGAGGAAATTCTCAACACCACGGTTGCCGAACTCCAGCAAATATTGTTAGCCAGTCGAGTTTTGGTTTATCAAATTTTACCTAAAAGTGGCGGTTTAGTCGTTGCTGAAGCCGTGGCAGAAGGATGCAGGCCGCTGGTAGGGAATTCTTTGGGCGAAGAG
>JBBSNU010000485.1:0-4462 GCA_038260455.1 Chroococcales cyanobacterium
GCTCAGGTACTGCCTTCCCCCAAACTATAAAAAAAGATGGTTCAAAAAATAGCTCTATTTAATCACAAGGGTGGCGTTAGCAAAACAACCACTACATTTAATCTAGGATGGATGTTAGCCACCAAGGGAAAAAAAGTAATCTTAGTGGATGCCGATCCGCAATGTAACCTGACAGGAATGGTTTTGGGATTTTCAACTAAGGAAGAGCTAGAGGGATTATATGAAAAAAAACAGAATATTAAATCAGGCTTAGCACCTGCATTTGAATCAAGACCTAAGCTAATTGAGGCTGTAGATTGTTTGCCAGTAGAAGGGTGCGAGGGTCTGTTTTTGTTGCCCGGTCATGTTGGACTTGCTGAATATGAGGTAACATTAGGCATTGCACAAGAGCTAAGCGGTTCAATTCAAACACTGCAAAACTTACCGGGTTCAATTTCATATCTTTTGCAAAAAACAGCAGATAAATTTGAGGCTGATTATATTTTGATTGATATGAGTCCAAGTTTAAGCTCAATCAATCAGAACCTGCTGATGACCAGTGATTTTTTTATACTTCCCACAAGTCCTGACTTCTTTTCAGTAATGGCGATCGATTCTTTGGCAACAATTTTGCCAAAATGGTATGCTTGGGCTCAAAAAGCTTCAGAAATGAGGATTTTGAAAGATGCGGCCTATCCATTTCCCAAAGTTACACCGCGCTTGCTTGGGACTATTGTTCAAAACTATACAATCAGAAATGGAGAGGCTGCTGCGGCTTTTCAGAAGTGGATTGATGAAATTAAAAAAGCTGTTTCCGCTAGATTAGGGCCATCTTTGCAAACAAACAATATGCTGCTAACCGATGAAATGTATGGTTCTCAAGGAATTGAAAGTGATTTTTGCCTTGCAAAAATTTCTGATTTTAACAGCTTGATTGCTAAGTCTCAACAGAATCAAACACCAGTTTTTGCTCTCACGCCCGATCAAATAGGGCGACCTGGTAGAATTTTAAACAACACTCTAAAAGCACAAGACAAGTTCAAAACTACTTTTGATAAACTAGCAGATAAAATTATTGGGTTAACTGCCAATGCAGTCAGCAATTGATCTATTTCGCATCAGTATTGCTCGCGTTCGGGATCTGATTGCTGTGCATAATTCTCTAAAAGCTCAAGCTAGCAGTGTTCTGGATCTTTCAGATATCCTGAGAGCTGCACTTGTTCTAGCGGTTAGCGCTTTCGATTACTATATCCATGAAGTTGTCAGGATAGGAATGTTAGAAATTCATCGGGGGCAACGTCCTGAACCGCCAGCATTCTCGCGGTTTCAAATTTCACTGGGTAGCGCTCGTGCAGGTATAAACGCAGGACAAAATATTGATTCTTGGCTAGAAGATGAAATTCGCCAACGCCACAGCTACAAAAGTTTTCAGCAGCCAGATGCTATAGCTGATGCTGTCCGACTGATTTGCGATAAAAAGTTGTGGGAAGAAGTCTCTATGAATATGAGTAGGCCTGCTAAAGATATAAAACAAAAACTAATTCTAATTGTCGATCGCAGAAATAAGATTGCTCATGAAGCAGATATAGATCCTACTTTATCACTAGGCGATCGCTGGCCTATTGATGAACTATTAGTCAATGAAGCGGTTGATTTTCTTGAGCAGATTGTTGAGAGCATCCACAAGATTTTTTAACTGTCGCACTCTTACTCCGCGTTCATCTGCGTTAATCTGCCTGCATCAGCGGTTCATGAAAAATCCAATAACGATCGCCCTTAAACCATCCCTCAAACGCGATCGTCCCGATAGGATTATATTTTATATTTTAGCCAGCCTTACTCAACAAAGCTAAAATATATTGTTCAATACTAACTCCTTTCCTTTCAGCATTGTCTGCTAAACTCCGGCGCAGAGATTTAGGGATTTCCAACGATAAACTTCCACTATCTTCAACCTCTGTTGCAGGTAAAGGCATCTCATCTCCGCACTCATAAGCAGTCTCTATCCACAACTCCCTAGCTTCCTCAATGTTCTCCATCGTTTCCAACAAAGTTTCTCCTACAGACATACAACCCGGAAGATCTTTAATTATCGCCGTATAACCTCCTTCTGGATCTGGATAAAAACTAATCGCATATTTCAGACCAAAATAATAATCCAAAGATTTGAATTGACTTTCATCCGCGTTCATCTGCGTTAATCTGCCTTCATCAGCGGTTCAAAAAAAATAAGGTGAGCAACGCCCACCTTACAATCTTACTCAAAGCGATTAAACCTTAGCCTCATTCTTCACCAAATTACCCCAACCCAAATCCTTCAGCGAATTATTCCGGCGCAGCGGACGAGTCACCAACTCCAAAATATCCCGCGCATTACCAAAGCCGTGAATCTGAGCAAAAGTAAACTCAACAGACCACTTAGTATTAATTCCCCGCGCTTCCAAAGGATTAGCGTGAGCCATACCAGTAATCACCAAGTCAATATTCTGCGCGTAAATCCGCTGAAGCTGATTGTAATTGTCTGGTTTCTCCACAATCCGAGGAGTAGGAACTCCCATCTCGTGACAAGTTTTTTCTAACAAAGCCAATTCTGCCGCCTGATAGCGCTTGTCCATGTAAGGAATGCCGATTTCCGGGCAAGTCATGCCGCAGCGAATCAAGAAACGTGCTAAAGAAATCTCCAGCAAATTGTCTCCCATAAAGAATACTGATTTGCCGCGAATTATTTGCAGGTAATCTTCCAAACCAGCCCAAATTTGCGCTTCCCGTTCGTCCAAACCTTTTGGTTCAATTCCTAATACTGAGCAAATCTTTTCAATCCAAGCGCGAGTTCCGTCAGGGCCGATCGGGAATGGCGCACCAATTAGCTTACACTTGCGGCGGCGCATCAACGTAGAAGCAGTACGCGACAAGAACGGATTCATGCCAGATACATAATAGCCTTCTTCCAAGACTGGCAATTCAGTGTAGCGCTTGGAAGGAAGCCAACCGGAAACTTTGATTCCTTGCTTCTTCAATTCTAAGGTTAGCTGAGTAACAACCGGGTCGGGCAAAGAACCAAAAAGTACCAGCGGCGTGTGCTTGACATATTCCGATTCATCTGCTGCAACTTCCTCTTTTTTCTTGCCGAAATTCAGCAGTTGAGAGATAGCATTGCGTTCTTGTTTCTGAGATTCCATCACGGGCGCTTTCTCAGGGCACTTAGCAGCCATCGCTGCTAAAACGGTATCTTCCCCTTGAGTAAAAGCGTAATCCAAGCCGTTAGCGCGGGCTGTGACGATGGGAATGCCAATTTCTGCTTCGAGTTTCGGCGCTAACCCTTCCAAATCCATTTTGATGATTTCGGTGGTGCAAGTGCCGATCCAAACAATTACGCTGGGGTTACGATCGCGCTTAATTTGCAAGCACAGCCGCTTCAACTCATCATAATCGTTTAACTGAGCGGAAATATCGCCTTCTTCCAACTCAGCCATTGCGTAGCGGGGCTCGGCAAAAATCATCACGCCCATTGCATTTTGCAAGAAATAGCCGCAAGTCTTGGTACCGATGACCAAGAAAAAGCTATCTTCAATTTTTTGATAAAGCCAAGCTACGCAGCTAATCGGACAAAAAGTGTGATAATTGCCTGTTTCGCATTCAAAGTTTAAAGCTTCTGGTTCATTAGTAGTAATAGCAGTCATATCTCAAATCTTCTCCTTTAAATTGTTTTTAGTCTCGAACAGGACAGGCTCGCTAAGCGAGGAAATACCTGTATTTTGCGATCGCATCTCTTGCTGCGGACAAGCGTAGGTGGTTTTTTAGGTTGTTTTTCCTCTCGAACGCGAACAGGCGCAGCGGCGAGCAAACACCTGTTTTGTGCGATCGCGCTTTTCTTGCAGCGAACAATAATAGAAATACCTGGTTTGGGCGTAATTCCTCTGACAATATAGATGCAGCAAACTGAATATTTCTGCAGCCTCAGCATCCCAAATTGAATTTCAAAAATTCGGTGCGAGGGTCTACAATCTCTCACAGCAGGGAGAGCCTTGTTTTTCAACTCGCTCAGCTAAAAACCCTTTTGATAGTTGTGAGTTTGAGTTAATTAAAAATTAACAACTCGCAACTCACAACTGACAAATAGAGCGGACAAATTTCAGACTGGGATAGCCTTGGGCGATCGCAACAACCTTATTTAAAATCAGACAAAAAACCCGAAATTTCTTCATCTTCATCATCGACATCCAAATCGCCGAGACCTAGAGCATCTAAGTCATCTTCATCAGGATCTCCGGTAGTTGCTTCCCCCAGATCGTCAAGTCCGAGATCGTCGAGGTCATCGTCATCAGACAGAGAGAAATCGTCGATACCGTCTTCGTCCAAGTCGCCCAGATCCAGGTCTAGGTCATCTGAGGTCGATACCCCAAACGGATCGGGTATTTCTTCGGCGACAAAATCTGGATCTTCTTCCCCAAACGGATCGGATATCGCCGCTTCGAGGTCTCCA